>JBBRWA010000054.1:0-25209 GCA_038246345.1 Chitinophagales bacterium | reverse complement strand
GGAACGTTTGAGTTTTCATAGCTTAAAAATTTAGTGTTGTGATGGTGTACTAACTATTCGGATAGTTTTACGAATTTTTGGACACGGCTCACGCCATTTGTTGAAATGCTCAAAAAATAGGTGCCTGGTATTAATTTGCCCGTATCAATGGCTGATTGCCCATAAATAGTTTTGCTTATAGCCGTATTTCCAACTTGGTCGGTTATGTTCAGGTAGCAAGGCTGGCCATCATGGGAATAATTTACAGACAAAATATCCCGGCATGGGTTTGGGCTGATTGTCACATCCATTAGATCATTTGGCTGCTGCCCTGTGGATGAGGTTGCTGGCGGCATGTAACTGTACATCAGTGTTTCGCCTTGAACCCAAAAAAGGTGCAAGGTGTCGGCAATATTGATCATTTCAGGCATCTTTGAAATACCAGTGAGGCCATTTGAAATGATCTCTTCAAAATTCAATGCAGAGCCGTCAAACTGATAGCAAAGAAGGTCGCCAAAGTATGTCCCTGCGGCATTCAGGGTGCCGTCCTTAGAAATGGCAAAGGCCCAGTTCAAGACTTCATCGTCATGAAATTCTACTGGAGCTTGAAATGGACCGTTTTCCGGCTTTTTTATAATATAGGCATTGCTCGGAAAAGGAGCAAATGCTGTCCAGATGACGAAGAGGTTGTTGGCCTGATCAAGCAGCATTTTTATGGGCCCATCGTCCCAGGTCGAGATTGTTGTCGAAGTGGACAGCTTTTCTGTGGCCGACCATGTGCCAGACTCCAAAAGGCTGTAGGCGATATAACTGTCGTAATCCTCCTCTGATTCTTCGGGGTCATACCAGCAGCAGTGGATCTTGTCCGCGCCCTGGTTGAGCAAAGTAGCCCGAAAGTTGAATCCCAATGGGGACAATTCGGGGGAGGCAAAGGCACTTGTTTGTTTCGTGGCAATATTAAATTCTTTGAATCGAATGGTATAGCCTGAGGTGTTGCCAGCGCCATCAGTTTTCAGCTCGGTGTACACCAACAAGAGTACATCAGGATTGCTGGTGAAGGCCATTGACGGGTAAAAATTGAACGCATTTGAGGCATTGGAAATTTTCACTTTGGCAGCCCAAGTGCCGTCGGCGTTTAACACCCTTAAATAGAGTTGGGCAGAACCAAAAGACGGATCAAATTCTGACCAGGCTACACAGGTTTTGCCCGAAGGCGTGCTTATTACATCAGGTAACAATGATTCTTGGTTGGGCGATTGGCTAAGGTTTGTAGGTGGCGTGAATACATTCCCGATTTTGAATGAAGCGTATAGCTCCGTTTTACCTGTTGCATAATCGCTCCAAACTACCAAGAGTGCGCCATTTGCCAAGGATGTAGTTTTGATTAAAGGGCCTACCGCTTCATCATCTCCAGGGACAAAAGATGGGTAGGCTGCTCCTGGCAATACTACTTGCGGATTCGACCAAGAAACTGTTTGGCTTTGAACCGATGTCAAAAGAAATAGGAGCACAATAATGTGTAAAATTCTCATATCGTTAAATTTAATAGTGACACTTGAGAAATGCCTTTCGGCATCGCATGAACTTTTCAGACAAATTACGGGGGGATAGCTCCCCCCGTAATACTATTTCATTTTCTTAGCATTTGATATCCGCTTCATTTCTGCCTCAACAGACTTTTCAGTCCATCCAGTTTCTTCAATAAAGTCGAAATTCACCGGAATCAGCACGATCGATTTCTTATGTTGGCTTTGGTTTATGGAGTCTATTGTGTTTTGGGCTATGTGCAATCTTTTGACATTGAACTTCCCAAGCCATACAGACCAATAAAAATACACTTCATAATCATGTGCTCCAATCGATGGCAGGCTGTTGTCCGCTGTATTGATGTTCGCTTTGACAAAATCATCCCGGGTGACATCAGCGGAAATTTTATCAGGAATTGTGTCAACCAAACGATACAGATTTTCTTCTATCATCTCATAACAATTTGGCAAAACAACTTTGTAGCCATTTTTGTCAAAGACATATATTTTGGGAAACTCGCCTATGTATGAATCAGATATTTTTTCTTTTTTTAAGAAATGTGAATTTGAAATATTGTTTTTGGCGGTGAAGGCGACAACGGTATTTTTTTTTTCAATCCTTGGGTCTTTTATGCCGAGTTGACGGCGCATAATGGTTTGACAGGAAGCTAAACATCCGATTGCAAGAATGAAAATTAATGATCGAGTTGCCATTTTTAAAAATATTGAAAGGTTTGAAAATTTATTGACTGTAATCAGTCGGGGTATGGGGTTTAGCCTGCCCTTGACATCTTTCAAGGGCAGGCCAAACTTAAAGACTACCTGCCAAAATTGACAACATAGGTGTTTTGCGTTTCAGTCACCTGATAGCTGCCAGCCCGGAGTTGATATTGGGGGGGCAAGCCTAATGCAGATTTCGCTTCTGCGGGAATATCAGAGTTGTTTGAAAGTTGGAGCGTGCCTGGGCCCTGAGCAAACCCAGTAATGTCTATTGGGTCTTCAGTAGTCATTCCTCCTTTTTCAAGAATGAGCAAAACATTGCCATTCGGGTCTTTTTCAATCCCGCCGTTCAGACCTCCAGGGTTCGACATAAGCAGTCCAACCTCAATTTCAAGCTTACAAACGCCACGATCATGACAAATACCTTGTTCATTTTTGCGACCCCGTTCGAAGACAATCTTGATTTTGAACAATCCACCTTCATCCCCATTTACTTCGTGCATATTCTCCAACGGTGTGGAAAGCACTGGAAGCGTGGACGCATTGGTGTTTGATGTGGCGACGCAAATCGTCAATACTGCAATCAGAGTTAAAAAACGTGTTTTAATAATAAAAAATTAAAGCGTGTTTTGCCTACTCTTAGCGCTTTTCGGCTACCGCTTCCGTACCCTGTTATAAGGATTTTCCGGAATCTCCTTGGCAAAGGGCATGACATTCTCAAGCGCGTTTTGGCGTGCTGTATGTGACATGACATGAGGTTCGTGTGCTGGCTTAGGTGCCGATGGGCAGCCTGCGGGCTTTGTAAAGCGTCTTGCCCTTGTTTACTGGATTATCAAGTTGAAGCGTGTTTTGATGCGATGTGGTTGCTTAGGGTTATTTGATGTAAAATGAAGTGTGTTTTGATGCGCTGTGGTTGTTCAGGGTAGGTGAACGCGTGATTAATATGTAGTCGTTAAGTCTCTGTATAATCTTTTCCGGGCATATTGCCTTCCGCGCAGCGCGGCAAAAGAGGGTTTGAGGTTCGGTATTTTGAAGGCAGCTAGAGGGGCTATGGGGGTAATGAATTGTAGCAGGTTCGTGTTTCAGGGCGGGGCAACGGTTGGCAGTTGAATTTTTTCATGGGTAGTTTTTTTATTGATTTGTTGTGACAAAGGTCGATTGCTTGGGTTCCGCTGGCAAGGACACTCTTGCGGATTTCGGACACCCCAAATTTTGGGGCTTTATTGGGGATGCTCGTCCACGATGATGATATAACTGTTTTGTTGTTGTGGTGTAAGGGTATTCCATTCATCGGCATTGTTAAGGAATCCGAGCAGGATGAGCATGAAGATGTACCAGTTAAGCATGACATTAAATTTTGAAGGTGAGTTGATGTGTGATTGATTTGATAGGGCAAATGTGGCCCACTTCCATGCCCCCTGGCAAGGACACGAGTAGCTGTTTAAGACAGGGCAAGTTTTGGTAAATCGTTTTACTAAAACCAGTATAAAGTATTTATTTAAAGTTGTTTATAAAAAAGTATTTATTATAATTTATATGTTTTTTATATTGATTTTGGCCAAAGGACAATTGCGCACCAATCAGACAGGCCAAACTTGAATGATTTACGGAATGAGTGAGAATCAATACGTTTGAAAATCAAATACATATAGTTTTTTGGGAGCAGGTTTATAGCCACAGAAAGCCCAAAAAGGAGTACTTGGATATCTTGAAAAAAAGAAAGTTGAACCCATCAGAGGAGGCACTAGCGCACAATAATTTCAATGTGCCAACCACTGAAATTTTTTAAAAAAACGATTTTGCGGTATCCTTTTCCGAGATATGGTTAAGACGTAGGTGGTGTCCAAACAATCAAGCCTTTCTAAAATAAAGCAAATAAATATTGTGTAAATTATTTACTATCATAATACTGTGTATTAAAGTAATATAAATATCTTTTGCCGCTGCCCAAAACCTTCAATTTTTTTTCAAGGCAGAGGAGGGGGAAATCGTTGCGCATTCAGGAAGCGCTGCTGGAAACGCCGTGAATGCCAAAAGAAAAACGAGGAAAAAGTGTTACATTTTTAGCCATAATCGGCAGCTTATTTTTGTTGTAACGTTGGTGCGGTACGCCCCGACTTACTTGAATAAAAAAAGACAAACATGAAAAAACGACTACTTCAGCGGCCTTCTTGCCTTTTTACAGGCCAAGTTTCTCCCAAAAATGAAACACACGCCATCATTATTATTGATTTAGACCAGAGTTGTGTGCTGCTGCGGTATCCTTTTGTATTCAATGCTATTTGACGCCCAGGTAAATATGTTGGAGCTACAACCTAATGCTCCAATGGATTAACTTTGACTGTCTTTTCCAGAATCACCGCTACAAACACTTCTGTATATGGAAATCCTTAAAGAAATAGCTTACACTTTGACAAGGTATCAGGTACGTCAGGTCGATGTAATCACCAATCCGGATACAAAACCATCCAAAAAAGACAACCGATATTGGGAGGCCTATCTGGGGCTCCGGGAACAGCAGTGGCAAACCGACGAAGAATTTGCGGCGCATTTTGGTATGGAATTCCCCAGCAAGAATTACAACCGGTTCAAAAATGAACTGAAGGAGCGTTTGTGGAACACCATACTTTTCACGCAATCGATTGGACGGGATTATTCCGACTATATGGCGGTGTATCACGATCTGTTGCAAAAATGGGCAATAGCGGAAACACTCAAACAAAGAGCTGCCGTTAAAGCTTTCTGGAATTTGGCCAATGATTGCTTGGCGGTAGCCCTCAAATATGAATTAACCAAAATCATCGTAGATATTACGACCTCCATGAAAGCGAGTTCTTTTATGTTGCCCACGATGAAAAAAGATTACCACCGCGTAAAATCTGTTTTTGAAGAATATTGGCCAATTTATCTGGCAGAAGTGGACTTGCGCAATCAGTATGAGCAGTTTATCGCTGAAATTGCCTTTGCTAAGGGGTACAAAAAAGATTTTGCGCCAGCCGCCAACCTAATAGTAGAAAATTTTAAGGAAGCAACAAGCCAGTACCACACCCACCAGCTGCATTTTCATTATCGACTTATCCACTTTTACGCCAAGGCTTTGGTGCACGACTGGAAAGGAGCCTTAACGGTTGCAGACGAGGCCCTTTCTTTCTTTCTGGAAAAAAAGATTTGCCCTCCCTTATACATAATTGGCTTGAGCCATCAGAAAGTTTCATGCCTCTTGATGCTTGGGAAATTTGAGGAGGCAAAATCCGAGCTGGAGGAGACCTTGAAATTAACAGCAGCGGACTCCAGCCACCACTTTAAAAACCGTGAACTGGCTACAGTCAACGCACTCTATGCGGGCAAATATGAGGAAGCATGGCAAATTTGCAAAACTGCCTTGCAGCACGATCGCTTCGCCAAAATCCCGTTGATCGATCAGGAAGCATGGCGCATCTACTACGGATACCTTTACTTTTTAGCGCAAACAAAGCGTTTCGAGTTGCCCCCACAAGAAAAAAGCAACCTGCCGAAATTGCGCCTTTCCTCCTGGCTCAATGACCTGCCCCTCTACAGCCTCGACAAACGGGGTGCCCAAATACCCGTGCTGATCCTCCAAACCTTGCTGCTTTTCTCCGAAGGCCGTTGGGACGAGCTTGAAAACAGGATAGAAGCCTTGCGAAAATTCCGCCAGCGCAACCTCGATCCCGAAAACGAACATTATCGAACCAATTGTTTCATCCACCTCCTGGAACTGCTGCCCAAATACGCGCACGACCTGCGCGCGCTCCCCGCTGCCGCCGCCCCCTGGCTCAAAAAACTTGCCGCTGGAGACTTCGATATCCTGGATCGAACCTATGAAATCGAAGTGGTGCCTTACGAACGGCAATGGGAATGGATACTTGAAATGGCAGGGCCAGTGAATAAGGGAGCACGCGTGCAGGAATCATATTAACTTGTATAACGGGCGCGACCTTATCTTGGGGCTGAATTTAAAAAACGCAGCCATGAAACGACGCAACTTCCTGCTCGGAACCGCCATCAGCACCGCCGCAATCCCCACCATGTACCAGACACTTTTCGCAGTGTCAAAGGATTACAACGTCTCCGACAAAGACTTCCTCCTCCACGAAATCAGCATCGACACCCTCCAACAAAAAATGCAAAGCGGCAAATGGACTGCCGAGTTCATCACCAAACAATACCTGCAACAGATCGAGGCCATCGATAAAAACGGTCCGAAACTCAACGCGGTCATCGAACTCAACCCCGATGCCCTCGACATCGCCCGCGCGCTCGACCAAGAGCGCAAAGCTGGCAAAGTACGCGGCCCCATGCACGGCATCCCCGTGCTCATCAAAGACAACATCGACACGGGCGATAAAATGATGACCACCGCTGGTGCCTTGGCCTTGGTAGGAAACCGCGCCACGCAAGACGCCTTTATTATTCAACAAATGCGCGCTGCCGGGGCGGTATTGCTGGGCAAAACCAACCTGAGCGAATGGGCCAACTTCCGCTCTACCCGCGCCTCCAGCGGCTGGAGCAGTCGCGGCGGACAAACCAAAAACCCGTACCTGCTCGACCGCAGCCCTTGTGGTTCCAGCGCCGGCTCTGGCGCAGCGGTGGCCGCCAACCTTTGTGCTGTGGCGATCGGCACGGAAACCAATGGTTCCATTTCCTGTCCCTCTTCCATCAATGGCATCGTGGGCATAAAACCTACTGTTGGCTTGCTCAGTCGTTCTGGTATCATTCCCATTTCAAAAACACAGGATACGGCTGGGCCGATGGCGCGGACGGTACGCGATGCGGCCATCTTTCTGGGCGCGCTTACCGGTGTCGATAATGGCGATGCCGTTACCATTGGAAGCAAAGGCAAAGCACACACCGACTATACGGCTTTTCTGGATGCCAACGCGTTGAAAGGCAAGCGCATCGGCGTGGAGAAATCGTTCCTGAAGGGACATGAAGGCGTAACCGATTTGCTACAGGAAGCCATGAAAACCTTGGAATTAAAAGGTGTAACCATGGTGGAAATAGAACTGGAAGCCCTCTTGAAAGACACCGGCGATGCGGAATATTCGGTATTGTGTTACGAATTTAAGGACGGGGTCAACCAGTATTTAGCCAAGGCACACGCACCCGTAAAAGCCTTACAACAAGTCATTGATTTCAACCGGAAAAATGAAGCAAAAGCCATGCCCTGGTTCAAACAGGAAATATTGGAAACCAGCCAGGAAAAAGGTGATTTGAATACCAAAGAATACCTCGATGCGCTTGAAAAAGTAGTCAATGCCAGCCGCAATGCGATTGATTCCCTGCTCCAGGAGCATCAATTAGATGCCATTATTGGCCCGGCCAACGGCCCCTCCTGGTGCATCGACCTGGTGAACGGGGATGCGTTTACGGGCTATGGCGCTTATTCCCCTGCCGCTATGGCTGGTTATCCTTCCATTACGGTGCCCATGGGCATGGTACACGAATTACCCATCGGATTGGCGTTTACGGGTACGGCATACAGCGAACCGGCATTGATTGCCCTCACATATTCGTACGAGCAGGCATCGAAAAAACGGGAAGCGCCGAAATTTCTCCAAGGCCATTAAAACTCCACAACAATACCGATGCTCGGCAACAGCGAGCCTTCCGTATTTTCCAAAAGCAATGGAACGGCGTTGCTGCCATCAGCACTCAGGGCTTTTCCATCGGTGGTTAAAAACGCGCTGCCATCTGCGGTGCGCTGAAAAGTATAGTTCGGCGGCGCTGGGTTGATGGTATTGAGTATGTTTTGGATGTCAATAAAGACGTCGAGAGATGCCCGTTTGAAGTTCCATTTTTTGTCAATGCGCAGATCCAATTGGCTGAAGTTGCCCAACCTTACCGTATTCAGTCGACTGTTATCCAGTACTCCGGTGCCAATGGTGGCGTAGTTCAGGCGACTGGCTTCCAGGTCGAGTGGGGTCGTTGGCACACCGCCTTGGAGTCGGTATTTAAGGCCAAGCTCCCAGTTTTTCCGGAATTTGTAGCCCGCCAGCAGCGACAACAAATGGCGGTTGTCCCAGGCAGAAGCGATGAGCTGGCCGTCGAGGTTGCTGAATTTTGACCAAAACAAGGTGTAAGACCCCGTGAAATATAGGTTTTTATTCAGCTTTTGCTGGGCAAAAAGCTCTATGCCGTAGGATTTTCCGGTACCCGTGGCCAGCACTTTTTCATTGCCCAAAATACCAAAGCCACCGCCCTGATTGGCTAGGGAAATGCCGTTGAAGGCACTTACCGGATAATCAGAATATTGTTTGTAAAAACCTTCTACGGTGAAACGCAGCACCCTGGATGGCACGAATTCTAATCCAGCAACGTAGTGATTGCTGGCCAAATAGGGTTGGTCTTTGTTGACCAATAAACCCGTTGCGTCGCGGTAGCCCAAAACGGTGTACAAGGGTGTTTTATAGTAACGGCCAATGGAGGCATTGACCTTCCATTTTGGCGCAAACGCATAACTCAGGCTTACCCTTGGGCTGATGGTATTTAGGAGATTGGCACCATTGTCGGTAAACGTATTGCCATCGGTGCGGACACCTGCTGACAGGCCGAGTTTATCGTCGAAAAACGTGCGATTCACCTGCCCAAACAACCCAAATTTGAAAAAATCAATGGCGGTGTTGAAGCGGATTTCAGCAGCAGGTTGTACCACATTCCCAAGGGAGTCACGGACTTCTGCCCGCAGCCGGGAGTAGGAATCGTTGTTGTATTTGACGTATTGTGCCATGGCACCGAAACTGAATTTCCAGTCGCCGACGTAGCGGTTGTAATCAAACCGGAGCTTGTTTTCTATTTCCTGGCTCTGGATGCCGAGGATTCGTTTGGATTCGTCCTGCTGTTTGCCATCGGTATTGTCCGCAAATTGATCGAGCTTATTGTCGAGCATGTTCCGGCTAAAGGTGAGGTTCCAAAAACCATCGTCTATCAAGCGTTTGAGTGAAAAGCCCTGGGTATAGTTCCATTGGTTAATACTGGGCACGGAGCTGAGGACGTAGAGGTTTTCGGCCGTTGCATCCTTCGGTGCTTCAAAGTAAAAATCGTCGATGGCGCCTACACCAAGCGCGGTAAACGTGGTTTTTGCATTGATTTTATGGGTCACTTTGTACTGAAAGTCCCAATAATCGGGGCGAATAGGTAGTCCGATGGCTTTAAAAAGAAATTGCAGGTAAGAGCGCCGGGCGGAGGCCAGGAAGGTCGTTTTGCCATTCTTTTTTCCCAAGGGGCCTTCCAGCGTCAGCGCGGCCTCGGAAGCGCCCACGCGCACGTTGCCTTGTATTTTTTCCGGATTGCCATCGCGTTGGCGGAACTGTAGCACCGAGGAAAGCATATTGTCGTATCGCGCGTTAAAGGCACTCGAAGCCAAGGTAGCATCTTCAATAAAAGAGACATTGAGTATACCTGTAGGACCACCTGCGGCACCTTGTGTCGTGAAATGGTTGATGACGGGAATTTCAACGCCATCGAGGTAAAATACATTTTCACTGGGTCCGCCGCCGCGGATAATGAGGTCGTTTCGGAAACCGCCGCCCGTACCTGCCACGCCGCCAACACCCGGCAGTGCCTGCACCACCCGGCTGATGTCGAAGTTGCCACCCGGATTACTTTTGATTTCTTCCACAGAAAGGTTTTGAATCGACAGCGGCGTTTCAATGGTTGCGATGCGGACAGAGCGGTTTTCTGCTACCACCACTTCTCCCAGCGATTTGCTGTCGGGCTCCAGTTCAAAATTCAACTGACTGGCATTTCCCGTGGTGATGACGACATTGAACTTCGTTTGAGGGGCATAACCCACGTAAAGGGCTACTATATTGTACGATTTTGGCGGAATGCCCGCAATGCGGAAATTTCCATCGATATCGGTTACAGCACCTAAATCACTACCGTCAATTTTGATGGTGACACCAATGAGGGCCTCCTGGGTGAGTTTGTCTTTGACAGAGCCCGTGAGTGTGCCAGAATTTTGAGCCTGAACATGAACCAGGGAGATTAAACAGAAAACAAAAAGCGTTAAAAGGCGCATCTTTAGGTGTATTTTAAATCTTGGAACATAATACCTTGACGGTGGTCAGCATATCTTATCCGCCAATGGTTTGCGTTATTTCTAAAAGTACCCAAAGAACAAGCTTCATAGCTTTTTGTTTTTCACCAGCATACGTTACACACCATGTACTCGATTCTTAAACTATTAGGGTTCTCTACTTGCTTGCTTGCAGCGAGCTGTCAACAACAAATTTCCCCCAAATCACCTGTGTTCCTTTCCCATTTCCAGCGACTTCCAGCTGTTGATACCTTGCATGTGGAGGTATCAAGTGAAAATGATGCTCCCAGCAATGGCGACAGCATTCCGAATGCGCTGTTTTTTAAGGAGGTTCCCCAAAAATTATTGTTGGAGATAGACTATATCGCCGATTCGGTCCAGTCCCAAGTATCTGGTCGAGGGAGTTTTCAATTGAACGACAGCATCACCGCGTATTGGGTTGAAATCCGGCAGTTCTGGTTTCAGCACCATTCATTATTCCTCTACAACAAATCCCAAAATGCTTTCACCGACCGCGTTACCCTCGCCGAATTTTACGGCGGCGATGGCGGCCAGGTACTCATCGGCAGTTGGCTGTTCGATTATGACGGCGATGGTAAAAAGGACATTCTGCGCCGGGAAATTCAGCACAGCATCATTCCGGGCGATGAGGATGTGATTGAACGGACCGAGCACTCGGCAGGGCTGCTTTTGTGGCGGAACGGGCGGTTTGTGGAGATGCCGTTGCGGGATACGGCAGCGGCGATCACGCGTTTTCCGATTCGGGGTTTTTGAGGAAGTTAGCATTTAGTGCGGTCTAATTGAGATTTTTTTATAAAACGCACTTTTGGTTTTGGGGGGTAAAATAGATGTCATCTAAAAATAAGTGACTTGCATCATAAGTTGACCATTTATTGGTAAAGTGTCGAAATGGGCGATATGATTTTGTGTTTTGATGCTCTTTTTAGTTCCGTGAGCCTGAAGGCTCTCGTCCGGACCGCGTGAACGCGGTGCTACCAGCGCTTTGTGGGCGCATCCGTTTTGATGTAACAGAGCGAATGAATGGCGCAGCGCTACCAAATCTTCTGACATACTCAAGTAAACGGGTATTTTCGCCAATGCCTGCAAATCGCCCAAGCACAAAACGAATGCGCACACGGAGCGCCGGTAGCACCGCGTTCACGCGGTCCGGATGAGGGCCTTCAGGCCCACGTGCCAAAAAAGTAGCGTGGAACGACTCTCTGGAATGGCGCCAAACTAAGGTCATCCTGCTCTGTCCTATTAATATTGGGCGAAAAGAATGTCACCTTATCCTCATGTTCTTCTGATGCAGCATTTTATGATCTGCTACTTGGTCCCGTGCTATTTTTGGCCGCCTCCGCAGCATTCATATTTTCAATACCCTTCAACAAAGCATCCGTATTGTAGGAAATACTGTCGATCCCTTCATTCACCAAAAACTGGGCGAACTCGGGCATGTCGCTCGGCGCTTGTCCGCAAAGACCGATTTTGATGCCTTTTTTGCGCGCGGTGCGAATCGCCGAGGCAATCAATTCCATCACCGCCGGGTTTTTTTCGCTAAAAAGGTTGCTCACCAAAGCGGAGTCGCGGTCGAGGCCAAGGGTCAGCTGGGTAAGGTCGTTGGAACCGATGGAGAAACCGTCGAACACTTCGGCAAACTGTTCGGCCATCAGCACGTTGCTGGGGATTTCTACCATGACATAAATTTCCAGGCCATTTTCGCCCTGTTTCAGGCCAAATTCAGCCATCGTCGCGATCACCAGTTTGCCTTCCTCCACGGTGCGGCAGAACGGGATCATCAGTTTTACATTCTTGAAACCCAGTTCCTCCCGCACTTTTTTCATGGCTTTGCACTCCAGCGCAAACCCGTCTTTGTACATCGGGGAATAATACCGGGAAGCGCCGCGGAAACCGATCATCGGGTTTTCTTCCTGCGGCTCAAACTGCCGCCCACCCACCAGGTTGGCGTATTCATTGCTTTTGAAATCGCTCATGCGCACAATCACATCATGGGGGTGAAAAGCCGCCGCAATGGTGGCGACACCCTGCGCGAGCTTGTCCACGAAATAGACTTTTTTATCCTGGTAGTGCCGGGTCAGTTGCGTGATCTCCTCCCGAACTGCCGGGTCGGCGAGCTGCTCAAAGCGCGTCAGCGCCAGCGGGTGCACTTTGATATGGTGCGTGATCAGAAATTCCATGCGCAGCAAACCCACGCCCCTGTTGGGCAGAAAAGATTGTTGGAATGCCAAGGACGGATCGCCGAGGATGAGCATGGGCGCTGTTTTGGGCATTTTCAGGTTGGAAATATCTTTTTCCGTTTCCGTCCACTCCGCTTTGCCTTCATAGATAAAACCAGTTTTTCCTTCCGCACAACTCACCGTAACCAGGTCGCCATCGTGAATTTTATCGGTGGCGTTCCCGCAGCCGACAATGGCCGTGGTGCCCAATTCGCGGGCTACAATGGCGGCATGGCTGGTACGCCCGCCTTTGTTGGTGACAATCGCGGCGGCGCGTTTCATGATCGGATCCCAATCGGGATTGGTGATGTCGGTGACCAGCACTTCTCCTTCTTGCAGCAGGTGCGCATCTTTTGGCGTGCGCAGGAGTCGAGCCCGTCCAAACGATATTTTTTCCCCCAACGCAATGCCTTCTGCCAGCTTTGGCCCTTTAGTTTTTATGGCAAAGCTGCGCACAATGGCGTGAACATGCCCTTCGCCATAAACCGTTTCCGGGCGGGCCTGCACGATGTAGAGTTTGCCGCTGAGGCCGTCCTTGGCCCATTCGATGTCCATGGGTTTTTGGTAGTGTTGCTCAATTCTGGCGCACCAATCCGCCAACTGAAGTACATCGGCATCGCTGATGGAGTATACGTCGCGTTTTTCCGCGGGTGTCAAATGGTTTTCAACGGGTTCTGCTGCCTTGGCATTTTTTGCATACACCATAGTCCATTCCTTCTCGCCTATTTTTTTCTGGATAATGGGATTGTAGGCGCTGTTGAGGTGCGGTTTGAATAGGGCAAACTCATCGGGTGTGGAGCGCCCCTGCACGATGTTTTCACCAAGGCCGTAAATGCTGTCTATCATAATGACCTTGTCAAAACCAGTATCGGGATCGAGGGTAAAAGCGACGCCGGATGAGGCCAGGTCGGAGCGCACCATGGTTTGTACGCCGACGGAGATGGCGACATCAACGTTGCCGAAGCCCTGGTCTTCCCGGTATTTGATGGCGCGGTTGGTAAATAGGGATGCAAAACAGCGGTGAACGGTTTCCACCAAAGCGTCTTCCCCGGAAATATTCAAAAAGCTCTCCAGTTGTCCGGCAAAACTGGCCGTAGGTAAATCTTCCGCTGTGGCACTGCTGCGCACGGCCAGCGAAATAGCAGCACCTTCGCGCAGTTGTAATTCCCGGTAGGCTTGCTTGATGGCCTCGGATACCGTTTCAGGCATGGTGGCACCCTGGATTACAGCCCGTGCCTGCGCGCCTATCTTTTCAAGGTTGCTAAAGTGCTTTTTATCCAAATCCGCAACGGCTTCATGCAATTTGGTTTGAAGATTGTTGCTTTGTAAAAAAGCCCGGTAGGCATCAGCGGTGACCGCAAATCCATCGGGGACAAGAATTCCTTTTGGCGTTAATTGGGAAAACATTTCGCCCAGTGAAGCATTTTTGCCGCCCACGAGTGGGAGGTCGTTGATGGATATTTCGGAGAATTTCTTGATAAATGATGGCATAGCACTTTTTTTGATTTGTGCCCAAAAGTGCAGCATTAACATCAGGGCTGGCATGATGAAAATCACGGTCTTGGGTGATCTTTAGCCCATCGCTCCTACTTTCAATCAGGGTATGTTTGTTGATAAACACTAACTTTGCTGGAGGGTTACACTTTGCTTCATATCCAAAGGCTTCATCCGCTATTATTATCACGCTTTTTTTAGCCTTTTGCCCATACATCATGCCCGATCAACAATTCAACATCAAAGGATTAAGCGCTGAAGAGGTCCTGCGCGCCAGAACGCAGCACGGCCACAACAAACTGGATTTTAAAAAAGAGCATGGCTTTTGGCAAGCCATCATCAGCCTGGCAAAGGAGCCTATGGTACTGCTTTTGCTCGTAGCAGCCTCCATTTACCTCATCAGCGGCAAACCAGGCGACGCCATTTTCATGGCAGCCGCCATTGTATTGGTATCCACCATTTCCTTGTACCAGGATTCCCGAAGCCGCAACGCGTTGGCCCAGTTGAAAGACCTTTCCCAACCTAAATGCAAGGTGATTCGAGATGGAGAAGTACAGGAAATTAACAGCGACGAGCTGGTGATCGGCGACAGCATGATGGTAGAAGAAGGCTCCTCCATCACTGCAGACGGCATCATCGTGCAGTCGAATGATTTTTCCGTTGATGAATCCATCCTGACCGGAGAGTCTTTGTCGGTGTTTAAGGACATCTCGACAAAAGACAATCTTGTTTTCAGGGGCACAACGGTGGCCAGCGGACTGGCCATTGCCACCGTAACCGCCGTGGGAAATGAAACCAAACTGGGTAAAATTGGCAAGAGTCTGGAAAGTATTGTGGAGGAAAAAACGCCCTTGGAGTTGCAGATCAACAGTTTTGTAAAGAAGATGGTGATTGTTGGGGTTGTGGTGTTTGCCATTGTTTGGGTCATTAATTACTTCAATTCCCGGGATGTGATGGACAGTTTGCTGAAGGCGCTCACCCTGGCGATGAGTATTTTGCCTGAGGAGATTCCGGTTGCCTTCACCACGTTTATGGCCCTTGGTTCCTGGCGTTTGATGAAAATGGGCATTGTGGTGAAACAAATGAAAACGGTGGAGACTTTGGGAAGTGCTACCGTAATTTGTACGGATAAAACCGGCACCATCACGGAAAACAAAATGAGCCTGGCCAAACTTTATGTTTTCCCAGAAAATAAAATATCCGAGCCTGATGGGGCATTGGGTGAAGCTGAAAAAACGTTGATCCGTATCGCCATGTTTGCCAGCGAACCCATACCGTTTGACCCCATGGAAATTGTTTTGCACCAGGCGTACGGCAAAGCAAACCCTGTGGACGAAAGACCACTTTTCAACATGGTACATGAATATCCGTTGGGCGGCAAGCCACCGCTGATGACCCATATTTTTGAGGCTAAAAAGGGGCAGCGCATTATTGCTGCCAAAGGCGCGCCGGAGGCATTGATACGGGTTTCCCAACTGACACAAGCGGAAAAAAAGCAAATTGAAGCAGCCATTCAAACCTTGGCGGCAGATGGTTATCGCGTGCTTGGGGTAGGGGAGTCCAGCTTTTCAGGCAATGATTTCCCGAAAAAGCAAACCGAATTTTCGTTTCAATTTAAGGGTCTTGTGGCGTTTTACGACCCGCCTAAGCACAATATCCAAGGCGTATTGGAAGACTTCTACCATGCAGGTATTCAGGTAAAAATCATCACGGGCGACAATGCCGCTACCACCGTTGCCATTGCCAAACAGATCGGTTTCAGGGGCTATGCCAAAGTAGCATCCGGTGAAACGTTGATGCATTTGCCTGACGCGGCGTTGCAGGAAAAAGTGGCGGAAACGCAGGTGTTCACGCGCATGTTCCCCGATGCCAAGTTAAAAATCATCAACGCCCTGAAAGCCAACAATGAAATCGTGGCCATGACCGGCGACGGCGTGAATGATGGCCCTGCCTTGAAATCGGCCCACATCGGCATCGCGATGGGCAAAAAGGGCACTGAAATCGCCAAACAAGCCGCTTCTTTGGTTTTACTGGAAGATGATTTGGCAAAAATGGTGGATGCTGTGGCCATGGGCCGGAAGATTTACAGCAACCTGAAAAAGGCCATCCAATACGTCATTTCCATCCACGTCCCCATCATACTGACCGTATTTGTGCCTTTGGCCCTCGGCTGGATTTATCCGAATATCTTCTCACCGGTGCACGTCATCTTCCTGGAGTTAATCATGGGGCCCACCTGTTCCATTATTTATGAAAACGAGCCGATGGAGCAAAATACCATGCAACAAAAGCCCCGGCCATTTGCCAGTACCTTTTTCAATTGGAAGGAACTTACAACCAGTGTGGTACAAGGTTTGATGATTACAGTCGGCACCTTATTAGCTTATCAGTATGCCGTGCAGCAGGGCTTTGGAGAGGCCATCACCCGCACCATGGTTTTCAGCACCCTCATTGCCGCCAATATTTTCCTCACCCTTGTCAACCGCTCGTTTTACTACTCCATCCTCACCACGCTGCGCTACAAAAACAACCTAGTACCGATGGTCATTTTTGCGACGTTACTGATTTCGGGGCTGTTGATTTTCGTGCGGCCTTTGGCGCAGTTCTTTGAGTTTGAGGCGTTGAATGCGACGCAGTTAGGGGTGAGTATGGGAATTGGGTTTTTGTCGGTGATATGGTATGAGGGAGTGAAGTGGCGGGCGAGGGGGTAAGGGGAACCCTTCAATCCGTGTTCCAATAAGTCGCGTGGAATCCTCAATGCCCAAACATACGCTCCGTCAACTCCCGCTTCCCAACCCCCAACGGTGCATACCGCACTTTCAACCCCAAACCCCCACCAGCATTGTAGTACAGCACCTTCAGCGCATGCCAGCCTTTCTGTAAATTGGCAATGCCCGATTTTTCCTCCATGCCATGGTCGCCGTCGTTGTCGACAACAACATCCCCATCCAGGTACAGCATAGAGCCATCGTCAGATTCCGTCCAGAAGCGGTAGCCACCGGTTTCCTCGATGTTGATGAAGCCTTTCCAGATCATGCCGCATTTGTCTTCACAAATTGGGTCCAATTCGATCACAGGCACCGTTCCACTTTGTTCCACCAGGCCCTTTTGAATGCTTTCAGTGCTGTATTTTCCGTCTACGGTGGTCACCTGGACGGTAAGCCCGGGTGCCGGCGCGCGGAACATGGAGAGTGCAGGCATAAGGTTGTACAACTTCACGGTCTCACTGTTTTCATTGCTGGAAAGCAGTCCGGTTTTATAGGCTTTCGCGCGCACTTTGCAGGCGGTGGCAGGAGAGAACGGCTTTGAATAGGTCGCCGATGTTTCTTTGGGCTCGGTACCGTCGGTGGTGTAGCGGATTACCACCTGCGGTGTGCTACAGCTGATGGCGACGCTTGGTTTAACGGTTTCAACATCATAGGTGACATCAATGATGGGCTTGGCTACAAAATCGCCCACCCCCGATATTTTGATCGCAAAAGCCTGATCTCCTTTGATTTTATTGGGGTTGTATTCTGGCAACGTAACCACCAGGTCACCACCGATATTTTCCGCTTTCAGTTTTTGTTTGGTGGCTAAAAAGGTCACTTCCGCGCCCGTGAGCGGCAATTGCAGGTCTTTGATCGTTAGTTTTCGGTCGTTGGGCCAGCGCGGGAAAATGGCGTACACCGCCTTGGCTTTGGGGTTCCAGGTGAAAAACAACTCCTTTACCGCGAAACCAGGCTTGGGATCAACGGTCATTTTTAGCAGCGCGTCGCCGTCTGTTTTCCAGCCTTCTGTCAGTTCCGGTTTCCAGTCGCGGCGGCCTTCGCTCCACTGGCTGGGTGCGCGCCAGCGCCGGGTATTGTAAATCGCTTCTCCGTTGATTTTGAGCCACTTGCCCATTTCCAATAGCCGATCCTGCATGATGGGTGGAATGTTACCGTGCGCGTCGGGGCCAATATCGAGGAGGAAATTACCGCCTCGGGATACCTTGTCCACCAGGTGCAGCACCAGCGATTGCGTGGAGTTGTAATCCCAGGCGTCTTCGGCGCGGTTGTAGCCATAAGAATGTCCCATGCCCCGACTTTCTTCCCAGGCATGGTCTTCAAAATCCATATCGGGTTGGTATTCGGGGGTGTAGATGCCGCCGTGTTTGAACCGCACGCCGCTGCCCCAGCGGTCGTTCACGACCACCCGGTCGCGGACGCTGCTTTGGTTGTACAGCCAGGCAAGGAATTCTGGTGATTTCCACTGATCGGGCGTGGCATCCCAGTCGCCATCAGCCCATACCACCCAGGGGCGGTAGCGGTCTACCACGTCATACAGTTGTGGCATAGAGTGTTCACGCGCGAATTTGGCCTTGTCGAACAGCCACAGCGGGTTGTACCATTCATACAAAGAGAAGTACAGCCCAGGTTTTACGGAGGTTTTGTTCAGGGCTTTGAATAAATCGCCCACCAGATCGCGGCCAGGGCCCACCACATCGCTGCTCCAGGGGAATCCCCAGGTGAGGGAGGCTTGTTTGCTGGGCCAAAGGCAGTAGCCGTCGTGGTGTTTAGAGGTCAGTACGACGTATTTGGCACCGGCATCTTCAAACAGCTTGGCCCATTCATCGGGTTCAAACAATTCTGCGTGGAAGTCTTCTGCCAGGTCGTAATAGGTGCGACTACCATAGTTTTTTTCGTGGTATGCCTTCACCAGGCCATTGTGGTTGTTGCTTTCCAGGGAGTTTTGGTACCATTCGGCGTAGTTTCCTTTTTTTGTGAAAGCGGGAACGGAGTACATGCCCCAGTGGATAAAAATGCCGAATTTTGCATCGAGCCACCATTCCGGGGTAGGGCGGGCGTCGAGCGATTCCCAGTCGGGTGTGTAGACTTTTTGGGCGGGAGCGGTGCTTAAGAAAAGCAGGAGGGCGGGTAGGAGGAGGCGGTGACGATTCATATTGGTAAAATTTTGGACAAGGTAAAAAATCTTCCAAAACTTGTCGCAATGCACATGACGGGACGTCTTTATTTCACACAACGCCACAACGACACAACGACACAACGCCACAACGCAAAAGGCTTCGCTTTTGGCGCTTCCGATTATGTAGACCAAGAGCATCTCGCCATTGTGTCGTTGTGTGAAACTATTTTTTGCGTGTAACGGGCACGACGTTTGGCATCCAGTAGTGTGGCCTCAACGGCACTTCGCCAACAACGCCGTCACCTCTTCATAACTATACACCGGGTTTTTATTCCCCCAGGTTGTATTGATGTAGTTTAGCAAATTGGTGATTTGAATGTCTGAAAGCCCAGGCATGCCCGCCATGTTTTCGCTGTAGATTTTCCCATTCACCACGATGGTGTCCTGTAAGCCATGTCGAATGACGCAGGGCAGGTTATCGCGGTTTTTCCCCAGGTAATCAGAACCCGCAATGGGTGGAATCAGGGCACCCAGGCCTTCGCCACCATCCATGTGGCAATTGGCGCACATCGTTTTGTACAATCTTCCGCCACTTTGGTAGGTTTGGTTTTCGCAGGCGATGGCGAGGCACAATAACAGGGTTGCAAGAAGTATGTAGCGAAACATTTTGTGTGTCAAGGTTTTATAGTTGCTGCAAAAATATTCATTTTATACAATATCTTGTTGGGGATGGTCACCTCTGGCTGCCCGATAAAATACAGCACTCCGTTGCGTATTTTGAATTTGTCAGCGAGGTAGGGTGCCAATTTCAAATCGTACATTTTTCCTCCCTGACCCGTTTTTGGGTCAATCTCTTTCAACACCAATCCATTTTGATTGGAAAACCGGGCATAAACCCGATTGTTTGTGGCATCTTGAAGCAATAGTTTCCGCCAACCTTTTGTATTTTGATAATCTATAAAAATCATATCGGTTCGCTCCAAATGTGGGCCAAAACGCAATAAACGGCCATTGGTGTGGTCAAATAGGCAAAGGGTATCATTGATTTTCAATAAGGGCGCGTACACCGAATCGCGTCGGATTGTTTCAAGCTCTGAAAGGCGGTAAATTTGATCATCACCATAGCCAGACTGGCTTATCAGCTTTTCCACTGTATTTAAGCCTTCTAAAGCGCCAAGGTTCTCATAAACTTCAAATTCTGCAGTAGGGCCGGGAGCCTTAGCCCACAGGGAGGTTCGGAAAATCATTGGTTTTCCGCTAAAAAAATCACCCAATGCGGCTTGTGCCATTTCCATACCTTTTTTGTCCGTGATATTGAAAGCTAACCTGGGCGGCTTGTTGTCCTCATAAACAATGTATGACAACGATTGGTTTAGCAGCCCATGCTTTGCCATATAATATCGCCCGCCTGATTGCTGTGCACAGGGTTCGACAAGTTGGTGGAAGCTGGTAGCGCTGTAACGGGTAAGGGTGTCAATGGTGTTGCCGCGAAGGGCAATTTCCCAGGCGGATTTCTCCCCGACCACATGAAAATTGCCCATACAACTGTGGTGTAACACCCGACATTCTTCAGGTAGTTTCAAGCTTGAAAGTCGTTCGCCATCGTCATGGACAAGTTGAATGTAATACTGTTTTTTTACCCGTAACAGCAACAACAGATTTTTCCCGACAAATCCAAAGTCGTATAAATCGGTCGTAAAATCTTCTTTCAGGATTTTTTCTATGGGCTTTGCGGATATAGTTATCTCGTCCAAAACGGGCGCCTGGTTTACCAATGAAAAATCGATACGGGCCTTTCCTTGATGAAAATCGGAAGCTTTTAAATTTGTTTTTTGCGGGAAATAACCCAAACAGCGAATGGTAATCGACCCTGGAATTTCCTGGCGCGTTAAAGAATAAAAGCCTGAAGTGTCAGAAACTGCTGCCAAAACATTGTTGGCGATGACAGAAGCTCCTGCCAATGGTTCACCTTTGTCGCCGGAAATGAAACCTGAAACAATCCAGGCGTTTTGTGCGTAGGAGACTTGGGATAAGAAGAAAAGCAGGGTTAGGGAAAAGACAATACGCATGATACTATTATTGTGTTTGCGAATATGGTACAATTAGTTGACGATGCAACAAGAACACAATATGGGCAGGCTTATGAATGCTCAAATGTACTTGCATTTCCCCCAAATCTCCGTATCTTTAAAAGAAACCCGACCCACCAACCATGCACGCTTCGTCCTTTAAAAACTGCGCTGAAAGCGTAATTGCCTTCCTAGACACCTCTAAAAGTACCTTAATCGCAGGAGTTTGCTGGTTTACCCATCCCCTGATTTTTGAGGCACTGCAAAAGGCCTGCGCCCGAAAAATCCAGGTAAAACTCCTGCTTGATTACGACCACATCAATTTTCAGCCGCGCGGACTCGATTTTCTGGCGCTGGAAAAGGCTGGCGCAGCCGTAATGGCATACACCGGCCCAGGTTTGCTGCACCATAAATTCGCCGTTGCCGACGGCTGTCGCGTACTTACGGGTTCTTACAATTGGACGCGAGCGGAGCAGCTTGACCATGTGGTCGTTGTGCATGATGTTGACCTGGCCCACCAGTTTACGCAGGCATTTGCGGCATTGGCCAGCAAGTGCCAACCCATTGCGGTGTTGCGTAATTTGCAGCCGCGCCACTTGTCCTTTTCTCAACTGTATCGGCCAGCGCTTTGGTCGATGCACGACTTGCGCAGGAGCGTTGTCACGGGTGCAAAAACCTGGCTGGTCGTAGCCAAAACAACCCAGGAGTGGAATCACTGGCACAACCACCAGCGGCACAGCCTTTCGTTAAAACAGGTAGCCTCAAACTGGCCTTGCACCGACATTTTGGATGAGCCAACTTTGCGCCATTGGCTGGCAGTGACTAGCTTGCGCCCGGCCACACGTACACAGCTCACGCGTTACGGCTTGCGCCTGCGCATAGGAGATATTTTAGTTGCCGCCACCCCATTAGGAACCCTGCTTGGCGCTGGTATTGTGGGCTCCGATGCGGAAATATTGGCGGATAAGCCGTGCCTGATATCGCGTTTTGTGCAGTGGCTGCCATTGGACGCGCCAACAATAGAACCACTTCTAAAACTGCCAACACTGCGGTCAGGGATCATGCGCTACCACGGCTCAGCCCTGGAATTAATCGCCAAAATGGAACCTAATATTTAATTTACACCCAAACGCCCCCCCAATCCCTACCTTTGAAACGCTCAAACTCAAACTCATCACTCATCACTCATAACTAAAATTTGCCCGGCCTCTATCTCCATATCCCCTTCTGCAAGCAAGCCTGCCACTACTGCAACTTTCACTTTTCCACGTCCCTGCGAAACAAGGATGCCATGGTCGTGTCAATTCTGGCAGAATTGGCGCTGCAAAAAGACTACCTCGAAGGGAAGCCCCTGGACTCCATTTATTTTGGCGGCGGCACCCCTTCTTTGCTGGATTTGAAGGATATGGAGCAGCTTTTTGACACAATACATCAATTACACACGGTTGTTGCAGGCGCTGAAATAACCCTCGAAGCAAACCCGGACGACCTGACAAAGGAGAAGCTGAGCGACTTGAAAAACTATACTCCGATCAACCGTTTGAGCATTGGCATCCAATCTTTTGCCGATGCTGACCTCACCTGGATGAATCGCGCGCACAATGCGCGGCACGCGCGGGCAAGCCTTGATGATGCATTGGCTGCCGGGTTTCAAGATTTGACACTTGACTTGATTTACGGCGCTCCCACAACACCCGATGTGCAATGGGCAGAAAATCTGCGCCTGGCATTCGAGTACGAAGTGCCACATTTGTCTTGTTACTGCCTCACGGTAGAGGAAGGGACGGCACTGGGTACTTTTGTGCGCAAAGGCCAGCAACCACCCGTGGATGAGGAGCGCGCTGCCCGGCAATTTGAATACCTCGTTGACGCTACGGCACAGCAGGGCTACGAGCATTATGAGATCAGCAATTTTGCCAGGCCGGGGCGTTATGCCCGGCACAACAGCAACTATTGGAGCGGGGAGTCCTATCTCGGGGTTGGGCCTTCGGCGCATTCTTTCAATGGCCAATCCAGGCAATGGAATGTTGCGAATAATGCGTTGTATATCAAAGATATAGAGAAAGGAATACTACCCTTTGAGCGAGAAGTGCTGACATTGGAGCAGCGCTACAATGAATATATTATGACTGCTCTCCGAACGATGTGGGGGGTTGACAGGGTGAAAATTCAGGCATTCGGGCCCGATTTTATGACGCATTTTGAGGCAAGCATGGCACCATGGTTGCAGCAAGGCAGCGTTGTGGAAGTGGACGGAAAGTATAAGCTTCTTACGGCGGGTAAGCTGTTGGCGGATCGAATTGCAGTAGATTTATTTCTATCAGTACAGGACTGAATTGATTAAAATTTTCATGGCAAATAATTGGGGTTTTTTACCTTTACGAGATAAATGATTTCACCAATTATTACAAAACGAACAACTTATGATTTCCGAACTCAAAGCATTTCTCTTTCGCGCCGACGTATTGTCAGTAGCTATAGCATTCGTAATTGCTGTGGCATTTCAAAAAATCATTGACTCTATGGTAAATGATATCATCACCCCATCGATTGCGATGATTGTTGGCGAGCCTGATTTTTCAAATGTGATACTGGGCAATATCAAAATCGGCAATTTTATCACGGCGGTGGTTAATTTCCTGATTGTTGGCACGGTACTTTTCATAATCGTGAAAGCGGCCGGAAAGAAGCCTGAAGAGGTGAAGTAAAAGGCTTTACAAATTATAAAGAATCAACTGGAGTCATCCCGAATTTTCGTGAAACCTTGGTGTTTTCAGCTGCGGCATTAGGGGAAAGGCTGCATTCGCTTATACTTATTAGCTGTTGTGCCAAACGCCAAATTAAAATCGGATGCTTCTTAAAATTTTAACCTTGCATACCTTTTGACACAACAGCGAGGGCCATTTGGTCGGACGATTTTTCATCGTCCGACCAATGTATACACAAATGCCTGTGTTTTCCGCAGTTTTTCCACCTGCAAAAACAAGGGATGACGCATTTTTTTATTCTAAGCGTACTAGGTTATCTTGGAAGCTTAAATCTTGAATAAATTAATATTGGATTGATTTTTGCTGTTTTTTTGTTTGCCGAACAATTTTTAGCAACTTTGCACGGCGTTCTACATCATAAACAATAAAGTGTAGGATTCGTTTTGCCACATTATCTTTGCCATTTCCTTTTAATCCATTGTCTATGAAGCGATTTTTCCGTGCTTAACAATTGTTATACATGGATTTTTTATCGGCACGTCTATTTACTAATATTTAATCTCATGTTAAAGGACTTTTTGAACAGGATTTTTGACCATTTCGTCATCCGACGGCATGGCTTCCCAAGGTTATTCAATTGATTGTTAATTTTATTTGACCTGTTGCCAATACATCGAGGTTCTACGAAGAATTCTAATGTGTTGCTTGCGACAGGGTTCTATTATTTTCATTCAACGATAACCCCATGCAGGATTTAATTGCACTGATCCGCTCGATCAATATCAGCAGGTTAAAATCTGGCGGACTCTGGTCATTTATTTTTGAACCAGGCTCCCTGATGGAGCAACTTTGTGACGCCATTCACGAAGAACGTGTTGCATCTGATGAGGATGCTGTAGCATTGTTGTATCCCGGTGAAACGGCAGGTTCCAAATTTATAAACCTTCGCGAACGCTTAAAAGAACGCATCCTCAACGTTGTTTTTTTAGTGGACTTTAGGGCGAATACCAGCTCTGACCGCCAAAAAGCCTACTTCGAATGCAATCGGAAATGGGCGGCTGCCATGCTGTTGATGTCTAAAAATGTCAAAGGAGTCAGCATCGGCATCATTGAGGGATTGTTAAAACAAACCATCCAATACGAATTTACAGAACTGACCCTGAGTGCGCTGTCATCATTGAGGCTGCACTATGGCACCATTTATGGCGATACTTCCAAATACAGCCTTTACCGCGATATGTATCGGAAGTATCAGGAAGTGTGGATGATGGAAAATGAGGTAGAGGATTCTTATACCCATTTGGTCAGTCATTATGTCAATAGTAAGGCTGCCAAAACACCTATTTCAGAGGAAGCCCAGCTTATTTTTGACCGAATAGCACCTTACATGGAATTGTCAGATTCCTTCAGGTTGCAACTCTGTGGGCGTTTGATTGAGGTAATGATACCCAGCAGTAAAAATGATTACGCCAGTACGGCAATGGTATGTGAATCGGCCATAGAGTTTTTCAAAAATAAGGATTTTGAAAG
>JBBRWA010000053.1:0-26008 GCA_038246345.1 Chitinophagales bacterium | reverse complement strand
TCGCCCAGGCTACCGACTCCACCCGCATGGGATGGATGCCAAAGAGCAAGCCACCAACAAATGCGCCCCAATTGCCAAAACCCATGGCCAGCAGCAGTTTTATGACAAAAAAGACGGTCAATAAATGCAGCAGCAAGTTGTCCGTGTGGATCAGCTTGACAAAACCCGGACTGAATTCGCCCCCGGAAATGGATTTTTCAATAGCAAATGTGAGAATTGGCAGTGGGTTGTAGTTGCCAATCACAGCACCCTTATCAATGTCGAAAACATTAGAAATCGTCGTGCCCATAGATTGACCCTTGCCGACCATTTCGAGGTTTGGGTTTTCTGTAATATTTGGATCGTCGTCCCAATTCACCAACCCATTTGAAAGGCTTGGGATATAGCAGGCTGCCGTGATGGCCAATGCCACCAAAGCAAAGCTCAACCAGCCGGAATTAGCGGATGGCGCACGATTGGCCTTATTAGAAGGCTTTGCTTGTTGTTTTGGCTGCTGCTTTTGAGCTGGAGCTGGAGTAGGTTTTTTTGCCATTTTTGCTGTTTGCGAAAGTTTTGCGTGCGGGTGCACCCGATGCGCAATTTTGTGCAAATGTAGAAAGTTACCTCCAAATCGTTGTTAGTTGCTAGTTGTTCGTTTCCGAGCATTGGGTTATTCGTTGATAAATTTGCCATTCTTAGCAAATAATAGCGAAGCCCTTATCTTAGCCGCCAAACGCGAAGCCAACTCATAACTCATAACTCATAACTCATAACTCAAAAAAAAATGCGTCGCCAAACCACACCACATATCCTCATGGTTCGCCCAGCCAATTTTGGGTTCAACGAAGAAACCGCTGCCAGCAACGCCTTCCAAAGCCGGGATGGCCTTATGACGGCAGCTGAAATGCGTTCCAATGCTATGGCCGAATTTGACGGCTTTGTCGCCAAGCTACGCGCTGCTGGCGTGAACGTGATCGTCGCTGATGACAGCAACTTGCCCATCAAACCCGATGCCGTTTTTCCCAACAATTGGGTGACTTTTCACCAGGAGGGCTTTATTGTCACCTACCCCATGTTTGCCCCAACGCGCCGAAACGAAAGGCAGGAGCCCGTAATTGACACCGTGTTGGCCCAGGGTTTTCGCAGCGATGCCCGCTTCCATTTTGAAGACAATGAAGCCAAAAGCCGCTTTTTGGAAGGCACGGGCAGTATTATTTTCGACCACGCGAACCGCCTTGCCTACGCATGCCTGAGTCCGCGAACAGATGCAAGCTTGCTGGAAGAACTGTGCGAAAAGATTGGCTATCAAAAAGTGGTGTTTCATTCCGTGGATGCCAATGGGCAGGATATTTACCATACCAATGTTATGATGGCCATGGGCGAAACCTTTGTCGTCATCTGCCTCGATACGGTGCGTGACAACGATGAGCGCAGCATGTTGGAGACAACATTCCGTGAAACCAACAAAGAAATCGTGGACATCAGCCTGGATCAGATGAATGCCTTTGCGGGCAATATGCTTCAGGTGCAAAACCTGGAAGGCCAAACAATCTTGGTCATGTCGAGCACCGCGTACCACGCCCTCAACCCAGACCAAATCGCCCAATTGGAGCGCCACACCCAAGTTCTGCACAGTCCCATCAATACCATCGAAACTTATGGTGGAGGCTCCGCAAGGTGTATGATGGCGGAGGTTTTCCTTACGGTGGACGAATTACGGTAGACGGTAGACGGTGGACGGTGGACGGGACACATCATTAATTATATTCTCTTAATATTTGCATTTCAGCACTCAAGGGAATAATCAACGCGTTTTGGCGTAGTGCGGCCGTCAAGTGAATTTCGGCGGGTAAATCAAGCACACCGTAACTCGGAGCTTACCCGCCAGTTAATTTGCAGGCCCACATGTATGAGCAGAGGATTTGAACATGCGCCCAAATTTGTCAACATAAAAAAATGTTGACAAATGCTCACTTCGCCGCCAGGCCAAGCCAACGAACAGCTTTGACAACTTTTCAGAAGTTGTAAAAGCACGCCCAAGGCCCAAGAAAATCGCGATCAACCGATACCCACGATACATTTTTCCTGGAAAACGACACTATGATTTACATAGTGCCATGTCAATCAGTTGGCATTCAAGTCAATGTTAACGGGTGAATTAAACACACCGTAACTCGGAGCTTACCCGCCAGTTGCCACTTGCAGACGCACTAGGTGCTGAAACACAAATACCAAAAGTTAGCTGGATGTTGTGCCCCGTCCACACCGTCCACCGTCCACCGTCCCCCGTAAATTGTAACCTTTTTCCAAACCATGCTGTCATAGTTGGCAATTGAAAACGAAAACTTTTTTCACTCACAAACAATTGTCAACATGCAAAACATTGTACCGTTACTCATACCCATCATTATCAGCCTTGGCGCATTCATCATGGTGCTCGGCCTGCGTTATATGAACAACAAAGAGAACATGGCCATGATCGAAAAAGGGATGGAGCCCAGGCGTCAACAAAGACGTGAGGTCAACCATTCCCAAACCCTAAAAAATGGCCTGATATTCATAGGCGCAGGTCTGGGCTTGCTGTTGGCCATTATTATCACCAGCATGTTCAACCTGGAAGGAGACAAAGGGACAGGCATTTATTTTGCACTCATAGCGATTTTTGGCGGGATGGGGATGCTTTCGGCTTATGTATATGAGCGGAAGAACCCACCAGCAGATACTATGTAACTGCCGCACAAAACTCCAGTGCCCGCCGTTCTGACCAAGAAAATTCTTTGTCTTCTGAAGTCTGAAACCCACAATGCCCGCCCCCTTTCGTCAATTCAAAATGAAAGAAAGAGTGTGTGCGGGCTATTTCTATCGGGAAGCATTCTGGGGTTAGTATGGGGTCATTTTGGGCGCTGACCAACAAGGTTGGCACCCGAATGCCGTCCAGAAAGTTTTTTGCCGATGCTTGTTGGTGAAAATCAGCCGCGGAAGTGTAGCCAGAAATGGGTGCGCTGAAATATTCGTCAAAATCGCGCCAGCGACGCACTTTTTTGAATTTTGAAAGGTCGAGCCGACCGGGATACTGCACGGCTTTTTGCTTTATTTTCTTGTACAAAGAGTACATAAAGCGGTATTTGTACAGCGCATTGTCCCAACGATCCAGCACATCTGCCCCAGCACGGATATTGCAGGGAGCAGAAAACACGGCAGCAGCTTGCACTTGTTTGGGCGCGTTTGAGCCTTGGGTACCCAGGTATTTCATGGAAATATTCGCGCCCATACTGTAGCCAACCAACACGATCTTATCGTACCGCTGCTGTTGAAGCGCATGGCTGATTACAGTGTGAATATCTTCCGTATCGCCATGGTGGTACATGCGAAATTGGCGATTTAATTCCCCTGAACAGGAACGACAATTCCAGGCCAGGGCATCCCAGCCGTTTTGCCAGAACAATTTTGCGGTTCCGCGCACGTATGAGGCCTGACTATCGCCTTCCAAGCCGTGGGTAATGATGACCAATTGACGGTTTCCTTTCGTCTGAAGCCAATCGAGGTCTAGGAAATCACCGTCGGGCGTATCTATCCTTTCTCGTTGATAGTCAACACCTTTCACACGCCGGATGAGACCAGGGCTGATTGTTTGCAGGTGGCCACCCAACTGCCAAAAAGGCGCGCCAGGAAAAGTGGATGATTCGATTAAGGGCATTTTATTAATGTGATAATGTGATAATGTGATAATTGGGGCACTGCAAGCGTGACAGTGGCCGCAAATATCATCAAGCATTAGAGATTGTGCCGGGTAAGCTGGAACTTTCGGCCAAATTTCGTCACCATGCTCCGCTATTCCGTCTTTCTTTTGTTCCTGTTTCTGATGTCTTGTGAAAGTCCGGAAGACAAAATTTCCCGCCTACAAAGCGAAACACTGGCTGCACTGGGTGTGGGCGATTCGTTTGAAATTAAAACCAAATCCCAAACCTTTAAGCTTGCATTGCCACCAGCGCCGGAAAAGGCCGAACAATGTGCGAAACAGATTTTAGCCATTCGCCAAGAAGCAAATATGCTTGATATTGAATCACTTAGTGCCGCTGACCAACAAAGATTGCGTGGTTTAAACGCCATATTGGTCGCATTGGTTCAAGGAGGGGACGGCAGTGCATTCGATCCTACCAAATGTGTGGTTGCTGATTTGCTGAAAGATAATTTCAAGGACAGCACAACTAAAATCTTGCTCGAAAAAATTCCGGAATACTATGCTGAAGTAGAACGGCGCTGGCAACCCCCCAATAAATTACGCGCCCAATCTGCGGCCCAGCAATCGCTGCAAGCATTGGATATGCTCCATGAAATGGGCGCTGATGCCGATCAGGCAAAGCTCGCGGTGAAAGATTTTATCGGGATGTGTCAAAGCGCTGCTTGTTTGAATTAAGTAACCCTCAACATGAGTTATAACAACTTTAGCCCTAGCTGATTACGCTCGACCAGCATAACATGGGCAAACCATGAAAATAAGGGATGAGGCATATTTGAGTGTTATTAGACTGTTATTTAAACAAAAACAGCCGCCCCACAACTGCGTGTGGGACGGCTGCTGCCAAATCGCTTTGTACTTTTTATTGGTCTACTACCGATTTAACATAATGGTTTGTGTCAGGACTTTCCCTTCGGTTGATACACGCAGGAAATATACTCCTGCCGCAACCTGATAAGGCCGCCATTGGAATGCCATTTCACCGTCAATGGCACCGTTGTACAACTGCGCTACTGTTTGGCCAAGGGTATTGATAACGACCACTTGGGCATCGGCTGATGTTATTCCTTTTACTTCAATATTAAGGACGCTGCTGAACGGTACTGGGAAACAACGCAACGTTGCTTCTGAACCAGTGACCACGACATTGCGATCATCAGGATTCACCAGATCATTGCACAAGCCTCCATATACCAGGGCACTACCCATGTTGCTGCCTGGGTTGTCGTCTAATGGTGCGCCAAGGATGACATTGCGGCCGCTGATGGCTGCGGAGCTGCCCAAGGCATCACCCGCTTTGCCGCCACCATCTTCAAGGTTACCCATCAGTATCCAGCCATTGTCTTGCTGAAGGTAGACAAAACCAGTACCGGAATCATCACCAAACTGGTCATCATCGCCCTTAGCGCCAACAACGGCGTATTCGCCATCAATGCCAACGGCACATCCGAAACGGTCGCCTGTTTTGCCGTTCAGATCAATAATAATGTTGCGCTGACCCCAACTGTCGTTGATGCCATTGTTGTTTTTGTAAAACGCAAACACAGCACCTGCATCGGTTGCTTTGCGGTCATGCCGATCAGCGCCAACAAGTGCCCATGGTCCACTGATGGCGACACTAGCACCAAAATTGTCGTTCATGTTCTGAGAAGCGGCCTGTAGTTTGGCTACTTGTCCCCAGGTATTGGTACCAAATTGGTTTTTGCCAAAAATGTACGCTGCACCCACTTCCTGCTGGAATCCGTCAACACCATTGGCGCCAACAATAGCGTATTTATCATCAATATCTACACTGATGCCTAAGTTGTCGTTGGCATTGCCCGTTGTAGCCAATAGCTTGGCTACCTGCCCCCAGGTATCAGCACCGCCTTGATTGCGACTGAAAACGTATGCTGCGCCTGCATTAGCGCCGGATGCATCATCCCCGATGGCACCCGCGATAAGTTGGTCGCCTGAGAGGGCCACGCTCGTACCCATCAGGTCGCCGCCATCTGGACCAACAATGGTTACTTTTGTGTGGTAGGTCCATTGTGACGGGTTCGTGGGGCTTTGGTAGAAGATAGACACCGAACCTTCATTGCCGATAGCTGTATCGTCGAATGGCGAACCAACAGCAGCTACACCGCCAGAAATGGCAACGCTGGCACCGAAATTATCGCCGGGCATGCCACCCGGATCCGTCAAAACAGCAATCTGCCCCCAGGCATTTGGCCCGTTTTTATCGCGGAAAAGGATATAAGCCGTACCAGCACTCTGGCCGCTTGGGCCTTTTTTATTGGATCCAACAATGGCATAGTCTCCATCTATGGCAACACTTACGCCATATTCGTCGAGGGTCGCGCCGTCACTGCCATATTGTTTGGCAATTCTCGCCCAGTCCTGCGCTTCATCTGTTAAGCCATCGCAATCGTCGTCAAAACCATTGCAAATTTCAGGGCGTGCGCTGACCGATATTTGGAAATAACAACTTACAGCGTTCCCAGCGGCATCTGTTGCCGTTACACTGACGTTGGTCAAACCAAGATCGAAATCAGAGTTTGGGTTGGTGTCGTAATCAACCGTGAACCCGCTGCAATTGTCGGTAGCGGTAGCGGAATATGGTACAGTTGCCACACAGTCGCCGACATTTGTTTTCACATTGACATTCGAAGGGCAAATGAGTATCGGGAATTCGCGATCTTCAATAGTCACGGTTTGGCTGCAAGAAGCAGTATTGCTGGAGTTGTCTGTTGCGATCCAAATAACGGTAGTGTTTCCGAGCTGGAAAGTGCCGGGAGAATTGCTGCTGATGCTTTGCACAAAACAATTGTCGGTACCTACAGTGTTGCCCAGGTAAGGGATGGCAGCAGCACAGTCGCCAAAATCAGTGCCTTTGACAATATTTGGAGGGCAAGTTATTTTGGGCTTTTCCGTGTCGTTCACTGTAACTGTGAAAGAACAGGTTCTGGTGTTGTTATTGACATCTGTTGCCCGCCATACATTGGTGGTAACGCCCACCGGGAATACCGCGCCGCTTGCCAGTCCTGATTGCAGCAAAACGGTCGCTATACCACAGTTGTCGGTAGCGGTAGGGGTAGCGTAGGTGGTGATGGACCCGCAAACGCCAGGATCATTGTTTTTGGCAATATTGGCCGGGCAAGTGATGGTGGGCAGCGTCACGTCGTTTACCGTCACGGTGAAAGAACAAGTGTTTGACAAGCCGACTCCATCTGTGGCTCGATAAACAATCGTAGTGACACCAACCGGAAAGGTGGAGCCACTCGGCAAGCCACTTACTAAGGTTATATTTGGTGCGGTACAGTTGTCCGTTGCTGAGATAGCACCGTAGGTAACGACAGCACTGCAAGCGGTTGCAGGGCTGTTGTTGGTGACAACACTTGCAGGGCAAGTAATGGTAGGCGCTACGATATCTTGCTTGACAAAGCTCCAAATATTGCAGCCACTCGCGGCACCACTGGCGTTTCTAGGCCGTATCTGCCAATAATAAGTGCCTTGTGCCAAAAAACCAGTCGCATAACTGGTACCGACAGTGTTGGCAACAAAAGGCGGCGTAGCACTGGTGCCAAAATATACATCATAACTGGTTGCGCCGGGAGAGACGGGCCAACTCAAGGTCTGCGTCGTATTGGGGCAGCCTGCATTGGCGCTATTGGCCGGTGATGTGGGCGATGCAAGGCAAGGCGGAGCAGCAGAAGGGCAAATAATCTGGAATGTGTGTGAATAGGATCCGGTACCCTCCGGGTCAAGCAAAACATAATAGGTGGTTCCAGCCGTCAGCGTACCCATACTGAGCGTTGTTGGGAAAATAACATCTTGGAGGCAAGTCCATCCGGTTGCGTTGCAGCCGCCGGATGCCGCCTTGAAAAAGTAATCGATATAACCTCCGGTTGCTGCAGTAACTTGTAAGCTGTGCGCCCCTGTAGCAACAGGTGTAAAAGCATACACCCTTTCTTGACCGGGAGTGGAAAAGCCACAGGAACCGGGCGACCAGACTCCAGCACCAGAAGGCGTGGCAGTCACCGGTGTGGCACACTGAAGCGTCGGAACGTTGGCACACGGATTTCCGCCGCCGCCGCAACTGGTGCATTGGACCGTGGTGGTGCGGCAGGCGAAATCAGTTCCACAACCCGCGTTGCTGCTCCAGTGCGGATACACAGTACCTGTGAAGGTATTGGCAAATGTCAGCGGTGTTTGTCCAAAGGCCAACACTGCACCGCCCGGAGTGCCGGAGCGGACAGTAATCCAGTCGGTGCCGACACTGGATGTAAACCTTAGCGTTTGGCCAGCTACGGCGCCCGTAACGGTGGCGTATTCTCCCCCAAAGTTGCAAGTTGAAATGGTGACGACCGCACCTGTGGGATTGATGGCCCCGCTTCCAAAGGAAGATGCAAAGTTGCATTGGCTCCAACCTACCTGTCCAACCAATAACAGAAAAGGGAGCATCAACCAATAAACCTTGGAAAAAGCATGATGTGAATGTAGTTTCATAATGGTAACGTTAAATTTGTAAAAAAAAAGGTGTTTAAGCACTCGTAGTCAATTAATGGCAACGGCAGGATGCCGCAACAAAGATGGTAATCGAAGATGTTTCCGGGCGGCAGCTTGCGTAAAGCATGAGTCATCCCTTATTTTCGTGAATCCTTGGTATTTTTAGATGGAAGGGCTCGGCACTAGGTAAATCGGTTGCATTTATTTTTGCTTATTCGTCAGACCACGAAAAGTGGTCGGACGAGAGCCATTTGGTCCGACGATTTTTCATCGTCCGACCAATAAGTATACACAAACGCCCAAATTTATACCTATTTTTTCTCCAAAAAAATGGGCGATGACTCATGTTCATGACGGCAACTTTGGGAAATAAAGAAAATTTACGATAGAATGATTAGAGGGGAAAGGAGAGCGGGGCAAACTTATGCAAAGTTTCGCAAAAAAAATATTTTGAGATTTTTTATTTTATATTATTGTAGTAAACCTAATAATGTAAGTTGTTATTTTTAATTCGGCATTTATCGTATTTTAATGCTGGGTTGTTTTTTTAGCTGCTTTTAATTTGTTCCATCGCTTGAACTCGGCGTTGCACTGTTAGCTGTACTGTTTTCTGCACGGATCAGCCTTACAACCACCCACACCAAAAACACCGAAATCACGGCAAACTCCCAAGGAACTGTAATATCCTTTTCCAAATCAACAGAGCTGATTTTATTCCCGTAGAGGTATTGTCCAAATACCTGGATGCCATTGTTGAAAAAGTGTGCGATAACTGGCACCCAGAAATTGCGGGTATGCCAGTACAACCATCCTAATATCACGCCAAGAATCATACGTGGCAGCAATCCTTCAAACTGAAAATGCGCCACGCTAAATATAAAGGCAGAAACCACTATCGCAACCCATGGATTAGCAATGCGCCGCATCAGCTGCTGCTGTACCACGCCCCTGAATACCAGTTCTTCTCCAAGTGCTGGCAGTACCGCAATAATGGTTAAATTGGCCAAAAACTCGCCAAAATGATCCATTTGCAACAGCCCTTTGATGACTTCCGCCGTTTGGTCTTCCATGGATTTGAAAAGTTCCGGCAGTTCAAGCATCTGATTGAATTGCAGGGAGTACAGCACCATCGGCACAGATACCGCCATCAGCAAAATGGCCAAACCCGCTGTTTTTAAGGATGGCGCCTTTCTTACTTTAAGGTAATCGGGCCAATCGGGTAGAATGCCTGTCAGGCTCCGGTAAAACAGCCAAACCGTAAGTCCACCGCTGGCGAGAAAGGCCGTTAAATGCCCCAGTCCCAGTTGAATGCGCACTTGCCAACGGGCTGCAACGGGAGCATCGGCGCTTAAAGTCAGGGTTGGATCCCAACCCATGGCAAGGCACAAACCCTGGTAGAGCAAGCCGCCAATGCCTGCACCTAAAACAAACAAACCGATTTGGGTTAATAGTACCAGGCGTACTTTGGGCTCGTAGGGCCGTGGCTCTATGCTTTCGGGGGTAGGTGGGTGGCTTTCGTCCATTTTTTGATACTTTTTCGGCTGCAAGGTAATGCTTGGAGATTGGACATTCCTTGTTGGGCATAGGACATTAATTTTTTAAGCAGCTGGAAGCCCAATTTGAGCGGTAAGTCATTTTTTTAGATACTTACCGCTCAAATTGACTTGAATTTGAGCGGTAAGTAGAAAATTTGCTAACTTCGCGCTCAAATTAACTTTTCCGCGCATGACAGAAGGGCAAAAAATAATCGGTAGAAAACAGGAGCTAGAAACGCTTGAGCGGGTATATTCAAGCAATAAATCAGAGTTTCTAATTTTGTACGGCAGGCGGCGGGTTGGCAAATCTTTTTTGATCAATCAAAAATTCAACAGCCAATTCACTTTCCGGATGACGGCACTGGCAAACGCTTCCTTAAGCCAGCAGTTGCTCAATTTTCATACCGCTTTGAAAGCAACAGCACCGGATATAGCAACAAGCGATGAACCCAAAAACTGGTTCGAAGCATTTCAGTCCATTATTCGCATTGCCTCAGAAGACAAGCGCGCTCGAAAGATTATCTTTTTTGATGAGTTGCCTTGGTTCGACAGTCATGGCGCTGATTTTCTTCAAGCGCTCGAACATTTCTGGAATAGCTGGGCTTCTTTGCGCACCGATGTGCTGCTTATTGGTTGCGGCTCTGCGGCTTCCTGGATGATCAACCAGCTCATCCACAACAAAGGCGGGCTGCACAACCGCATTACGGAACGCATCGCACTTCAACCGTTTTCTCTTGCTGAAACGGAGGCGTTTATGCAGTCAAAAGGGGGCGTTTTTGACCGTTATCAACTGCTTGAGCTTTACATGGTTATGGGCGGCATCCCGTATTACCTCGAAAATGTGCAGGTAAACCGAAGTGTGACCCAAAACATAGATCGAATGTTTTTTACACCAGGATCCATATTAAACCTCGAATATGGCGACCTGTATCGCTCCTTGTTCAACCGCCCAGAGCGACATATTGCAGTGGTGGAGGCTTTGGCGCAAAAATCAAAGGGCTTGAACAGGCGAGAATTGCTTGCTGCCACAGGCTTCCCGGATGGTGGTGCAGCAACCAATACACTCGAAGAACTGGAGCAATCTGGCTTCATTAAGCGCTACTATCCATTTGGTAAAACCAAACGCGATGCGCTTTACCAGTTAGTCGATCCTTATTCATTGTTTTACTTAACTTTTGTTCAAAATAGCAGGGCCACCGGACAAGGTGCATGGTTGGCCCAATTCAACAGCCCAAAATGGCGTTCTTGGAGTGGCCATGCATTTGAGTTCCTTTGCCAATCCCACATTGATAGCATCAAAAAACAATTGGGTATTAGCGGTATCTACGCCGAAATATCCACTTGGCGAAGCCGTAAAAATGAAGGCGGGGCACAGATTGATTTGATTATTGACCGCAATGATCGGGTTATCAATATTTGCGAAATGAAGTTCTCCATTTCAACCTATACCATTACAAAGGAATATGCCACAAACCTTCGCAATAAACTTGCGGTGTTTCGGGAGGAGACCAGTACGAAAAAAACACTCTTTCTGACCATGATTACCACTTTCGGATTGAAGCAAAACGAACATTCTCTTCAATTGGTGAATGATGCACTTGATATGGGTGCACTGTTCCATAAAAACTAGCACCATGACCAACCTAAGCGTAAACATCAACAAAATAGCCCTGCTCCGCAACGCACGTGGCAGCAACTTACCCAACCTGATCCAGGTAGCCCAAGACTGTGAAACTTTCGGCGCACAAGGCATCACCGTGCACCCGCGTCCCGACCAGCGCCATATCCGCTACGACGATGTGCCGGCTTTGAAGGCGGTAGTAAAAACAGAGTTCAATATTGAAGGCTATCCCGACCGCGCCTTGCTCGATTTGGTGATCGCCAACCGACCACACCAGTGCACCCTGGTGCCCGACTCCCCGGATCAGTTGACCTCGGACAATGGCTGGGACACGCTGAAAAACAAGTCTTTTTTGACCGAAACCATCCAGGAATTACAGGGTCACGGCATCCGTGTTTCGCTTTTTATTAACCCTGATACCCACATGATCGAAGGTGCCAAAGCAGTGGGTGCCGACAGGATCGAGTTTTATACCGGGCCGTTTGCCCACGATTTCGAGGCAAATCCAGCAGAAGCAGTACTTGCTTACACCGAATCTGCCATGATTGCCAATAGGCTAGGGCTGGGCATCAATGCGGGGCACGACCTGAATTTGCGGAACCTGCGATTTTTCAAGGAAAATTGCCCTGGCTTGCTTGAAGTGAGCATAGGGCATGCTTTGATTGCCGATGCCTTGTATTACGGTTTGTCCAATACGATAAGAATGTACTTGCGGCAACTAGGTTCTGCCAATTAATCAGCGAAATAACGCTGGAAGCACGAATGAAACAAAAAAAAACGCAAGTATTTAACAATGAGCCACTTAACTGTTTGGCTTAATCATATTTTAATATTAGGCTGCAAAAATAGATTGGCAATTTGAATCTTTTACAACCGTTATTTTTACCTTTGGTCGTTGAACACTCCAAACAAATCTAATATTTTAGCACAAACAGTTCACAAAATTTTTAACCAAATTCAACTATTCGTATGAAGCGATTAATTACAACCCTCACGCTTGTGATAGCAGTCGTAGGGCTAGCATTCGCACAGCGCGCTGTAATGGGCTTAGTCTCCGGGGATGACGGAGATCCGCTCATTGGAGCCTCTGTCGCCGTAAAAGGCGCATCTGTTGGTACCCGTACCGACGTCAATGGCAAGTACACACTCAATGTTCCTGCGGGATCAGATGTACTTGTCATCTCTTACACTGGGTACACTTCCCAGGAAATCACCTTGGGCACATCAAATGCCGTAGATGTGGTACTTACTTCCGGCGTTCAGCTTTCTGAAGCCGTCGTAACAGCCTTGGGTATCTCCAGGGACAAAAAATCACTGGGCTATGCTGTTCAGCAAATTGACGGTGACCAGTTGGTTGCTGCCCGTGATGCCAACATCGTAAACTCACTTTCTGGCAAAATTGCTGGGGTGAACGTCGTTAGCTCCTCCGGCAACGTAGGTTCTTCTGCGCGTATCGTTATCCGTGGCAACAGCTCCATCACCGGTGAAAACCAGCCACTTTTTGTAGTGAACGGTATCCCGATGGACAACTCTAACCGTGGCAACGGCAACACACAGTCTGGTGGTGTAGACTTTGGTAACGCGATCCAGGACATCAACCCGGACGACATTGAGTCGGTTACGGTGTTGAAAGGCCCCAACGCGGCCGCCCTTTATGGTTCACGTGGCGCCAATGGTGTCATCCTGATCCAAACCAAAACGGGTAAAAATGCAGCAAAAGGCCTCGGCGTTTCTTATTCTGGCGACGTGGGCTTTGCACAGCCATTCCGTTTGCCTACTTACCAGAACAAATTTGGACAAGGTCTTGACTTCCAGTTTAACTACGTAGATGGTACTGGTAATAGTGTTGATGGCGTTTACGACGGTGTTGACGAAAGTTGGGGTCCATCATTCGACCCAGGAATCAGTGGCGCTGATGGCATTGACAACAATGGCAATGGTATAATCGACGAACCCGGCGAAGGGGTATTGATTAACCAGTTTACAGGCCTGAATAATTGGCAAGCATATCCAAATAATGTAAGAAGTATTTTTGATACAGGTATTACGTTCAACAACAACATCGCTGTTACAGCTGCTGGTGAACGCGCCAATGCCCGTTTCTCTTTTACAAACATGGACCAAAAAGGTATGGTTCCAAACACAGATATCAAGCGTAACACCTTCAACTTGTCTTTTGGCATGAAGTTGAACGACAAGATATCAACGGATGGTAACATTGCCTACACAACCCTCAAATCTAACAACCGCCCAGGTATCGGTTATGCTGGTGACAACATCATTCAGCAAACCATTTGGACAGGCCGTCAGGTTGACTGGGAGTATCTCCGCGCGAACTACAATGAGCGGGATGCCAATGGCAACATTGTAAACTGGAACCACAACTACCAGAACAACCCGTTCTTTACGTTGTACAACAACACCAAGCCACAGGAGCGCAACCGTATCAATGGTTTCTATTCTGTTACGTACAAAATGTTGTCTTGGCTGTCTGCTACTGGTCGCATTGGTACTGACTTCTACCGTGATAGCCGCCAGGTTCGTTTTGAAAAAGAAACATCGGACTATCCAAATGGTCAATACCAGACATTTGATTATGGTTCAACTGAAACAAACAGTGACCTCCTGCTGACAGCAAACAAAGCCATCTCCGACAATTTCTCCATCTCGGCAACGGCTGGTGTTGTTCGTCGTGACAACAAATTTACGGGCAACGAACAAACGGCTACGGCATTGGTTGTTCCAGGTCTTTTCAACATGTCAAATGCTGGTGGTGCTGTGAATGTAAACGAGTTCACCAATACTTCCCGGATCAATTCTGCTTTGGGTAGTGTTTCACTTGGTTTTTATAACTTCCTGTACCTAGATGCATCTGCCCGTAATGACTGGTCTTCTACCCTTCCTGCGGATAATAACAGCTATTTCTACCCTGCTGTAAACCTCGCGGTTGTTGTGTCTGAGAAAGTAACCATCCCAGGTATTACCCTTTTGAAAGTACGTGGTGGTTATGCAGAAGCTGGTAAAGACACTGATCCTTACCGTACTGCATTCGTTTATGGTGCCTTGACGCCATGGGGTGACCTACCTTCCTTCACTGTTCCAGGTGCTGTTCCAGGTACTACATTGAGGCCTGAGCGTGCAAAATCAATTGAAGCTGGTATCGAAGTTCGTGCAGTAAAAGACCGCGTTCGTTTGGACGTAACCTATTACAACACCCGCAACATTGACCAGATTATTCCACTCAACGTTTCTTCTACTTCTGGTTTTACCAGCCGTATCACGAACGCTGGTACCATCAAAAACGATGGTGTTGAGGTACAGTTGGGTTTGACACCCGTAAATGCACGCGACTTCCGTTGGGATATCGATGTAAACTGGGCTAAGAATAACTCTGTCGTTCAAGACCTTCCTGACGGCGTAACTGAAATTACCCTCAATACCAACTGGGGCCTCCGCCTCGTTGCACGTGAGGGTGAGGCTTATGGAGCATTGGTTGGACGTCGCGTTAAGCGTGCTCCAGACGGCCAGATCATCGTAAGCCAAACTTCAGGTCGCCCAATTCAAGACATAGATGCCAATGGCAACGCTTCCAACTTCGTATTGGGTAACATTACACCAGATTGGGTTGGTGGTGTGCGCAACACATTCTCTTGGAAAGGTGTTTCTTTGAGCGCTTTGTTCGACATGCGTAAAGGTTCTGATGTATTCTCTATGACGTACATTTTCGGCCGTTATGCTGGCGTTCTTGAAGAGTCACTCGAAGGCCGTAACACACTGGATGAGATACAGAATGGTTACAACTTTGGTGGTGTTTACGAAGTAAAAGACGGTAATGGCAACGTTACTGGCTACATGCCAAACACGGTAAATCAATCTGCTGAAGCTTGGAACGGCGACCTCTATGGCCGTCGCCACGACCGCGGTGTTTTTGATGCTTCTTTCATCAAACTTCGTGAGGTTACCTTGAGCTACAACTTGCCTAAGGCATGGTTTTCGAACTCTTTTGTAAATGGTGTTCGTGTTGCAGCTTATGGCCGCAACCTGGCACTGCTTCAAAGCAATATCCCACACGTCGACCCAGAAACAGGTTTCGACAACTCCAATGCCATGCAAGGCATTGAGTTTGGCCAGAATCCATCGGCGCGTACCTTTGGTCTGACTTTCGGTGCTAACTTCTAAACCGCGTTTTTCAATCAATTCAAACATTAATTTTTTATGAAAAATATTCAAATTTTGATGTTAATCCTGTTGGTAGGGCTTTCCAATGCCTGCACCAAGGATTTTGAAAGCATCAACAAAAATCCAAACTTCCCGGTTGAGGTGCCATTGACCAATGAATTGGTTTCGGCCATCTCCCAAGGCGTTCGCCGCACACACGGCGCCAGCATGAACATGACTTATGCCGGATTGTGGGCGCAGCACTATGCTAAAATCCAGTATATCGACGAAGATTGGTACGAATACCGCCCTGATGCCTTCACGACACACTGGGATGGTTTGTACACGGGCCCATTGGCTGATCTTCAGGACATCATCAACCGCGCGCCAAACCCAAGCAATATGCGTGCGGCTGCGATGACCATGCGTGCGTACTTCTTCGCAATCATTACAGATATGTGGGGTGAAGTTCCTTATTCTGAGGCGTTGAGCCCTGATCGTACTTTCCTTCCAGTTTACGATAAACAAGAAGCTATCTATGCTGACCTTATAACACAGCTGAAAGCCGCTGCTACAATGTTTGACCCGAGTGGGGATGATTTGGGGGCTGGTGACTTGATTTATGGGGGCAATATCGCCAACTGGTCAAAATTCGCCAACTCTGTTCGTGCGCGTTTGTTGAACCGTGCAAAAGGCAAAAATGCCGCTTATGTTACAGAGCTTCAAACCCTGCTCGCCAGCCCAAGCGCATTGATCTCCAGTAATGCAGAGAATGCTAAAATGGGGTATCAAAACATTTCACCAACAGCTTCGAACCCAATTTACAGCAACAAGCACAATGATAACCGTAACGACCACTGTGTGAGCAAAACATTGGTAGATATGATGCTTGGCTTGGGCGACCCACGTCTCTCTGTTTATGCTGATACGAACAACGTTGGAATCTATGTTGGACAGCCAAATGGTACAACAGAGCCAAACCCATTCTCTTCAATTTCACAAATTGGCAAGGCTTTCCGCGATGATCCATTAAATCCTTCGTTCTTGTTCAACTACTCCGAGATTCTTTTTATCAAAGCGGAGGCTAGCAATGATAAGGCATCATATTTGGCTGCTATCGAAGCATCTTGCGCTCAGTTTGGTGTAACCGCAGACCCAGTATTTTTAGGGCTTTCTTCTGCGGCATACGATTTGGCACCTGCAAGATCTGTTGCTACCCATAAATGGTTGGCACTTTTTGGCGACGGATGTGAGGCTTTCACGGAATTCCGCCGCACTGGCTTCCCTTCTGAAATAGTAGAGGTGCCCCTATCTGGCTATCCTGGACAAGGTGTTCCAAAGCGTTTTGCATATCCAACCAGCGAAACAGGCAACAACAAGATCAATCTCGAGGCCGCTATCCAAAGCCAAAACATTGATGCTTCTGGCCTCTTTGGCAACAAAATGTGGTGGGCTAACTAAATTGCCGCCTACATTCTTGTAGCAATTCTTAGAAATCATGAGTCACTCCGAGCTTCGGGGTGGCTCATGTTTTTTAACAATCGTGCATTGCCATTTTACGCAAACAGTAGTAGACAAATTGCCAGCAATGCGCTTTTTTAACACTTGATCCTGCCATTTTGACAAAGAACAGCCCCGCAAACCCAGATGGAACGAAATATGCAGCATCTAACCTTTCCCGTTCTACAAAAGAGTACCTTTGCGCGGATTATCAGTACCCCTTGAATCTTTCACAATTTATCAATCATAACTTCCATATCGTGTTTGGATTTATTAAAAAAATACTCGGCACCAAGCAGGACCGCGACCTGAAATTGTACCAGGCTTTGGTGCTTGAAATCAATAAAAATTGCGAGGAATATCAAGGTTTGTCCCATGACGAGCTTCGGTCAAAAACCCTCGAATTCCGGGAGCGAATCAAAGAGTACCTCAGCGAAATAGACGCTGAAATTGTCTCTATCACGCAAAAGGCCGTAGATACCGAAGATTTTAACGAAAAAGAAGACTATTTCAAAGAGGTGGACGAATTGCGAAAAAATCGCGATAAAGCCCTTGAAGAAGTGCTGATGTCTATACTGCCCGAAGCTTTTGCGGTGGTGAAAGAAACCAGCCGACGTTTCTTTGAAAATGAAACACTTGAGGTCACCGCCACCGAGCACGACCGCATGTTGTCCGCAAAATCTGGAAAAGGGCATATCTCCATCCAAGGCGATAAAGCTATTTGGAAAAATACCTGGACGGCCGCAGGAGGGGAAGTAACCTGGAACATGATCCACTACGATGTGCAGTTGATTGGTGGCATGGTACTGCATGATGGAAAGATTGCTGAAATGGCCACAGGTGAAGGTAAAACCCTCGTTGGTACGCTACCAGCTTACCTGAATGGTGTATCTGGAGAAGGTGTGCACATCGTAACGGTGAACGACTATCTCGCACGCCGTGACTCCGAGTGGATAGGCCCTATTTATGAGTTCTTGCTACTCACCGTCGATTGTATCGACAAATTCCGCCCGCACTCAAAAGAGCGTATAGAAGCTTATAAATCCGATATTATCTTCGGAACCAATGCAGAATTTGGCTTTGATTACCTCCGCGACAACATGGTAACCACCACGGAGGAGCTTGTGCAGCGCAAGCACCACTTCGCTATTGTGGACGAGGTTGACTCTGTACTGATTGACGATGCGCGTACACCATTGATTATCTCCGGCCCAGTGACCCGTGGTGCCGACGACCAGGAATATGTTGAACTGAACCCTACGGTCAGGCGCTTACTGGAAGAACAGACAAAGTTGTCTACCCACTTTCTATCAGATGCTAAGAAGCTGATCAGTTCCGGCAATACAAAAGCAGAAGATGGCGGTGGCGGTTTGGCCCTGCTTCGCGCACACCGTGCACTGCCCAAAGCCCGCCCCTTGATCAAGTTTTTGAGCGAAGACGGCATGAAAGTGCTGTTGCAAAAATCAGAGAATGTTTACCTCCAGGAAAATGCCAAGCGTATGCCAGAGGTGGATTCCGAGTTGCTGTTTTACATTGATGAAAAAAACCGCAGCGTGGAGTTGTCTGAAAAAGGCGTGGAATACCTCTCCAATTTCAACAATGAGCCTAACTTTTTTATCATGCCTGATATCGGCATGGAATTGGTGAAAATTGGCAATGACGAAACCCTGAGCCACGATGAGAAAATTGAGGCAAAAGAACGCCTCTCCCAAGATTATGGCATAAAAAGCCGTCGTGTACACGCCATCCAACAATTGTTGAAAGCGTATGCATTGTTTGAAAACGACAACGAGTACATCGTCGTAGACGGAGAGGTGAAAATTGTAGATGAGCAAACGGGTCGTGTCATGGAAGGCCGCCGGTATTCCGATGGTTTGCACCAAGCCATTGAAGCAAAAGAAAATGTGAAGGTGGGTGAAATAACCCAAACCTACGCAACAGTAACCCTCCAGAACTATTTCCGGATGTACCACAAACTGGCTGGTATGACGGGTACAGCAGAAACCGAAGCCAAAGAATTGTGGGACATCTACAAGCTCGATGTAGTGGTTATTCCAACCAACCGCCCCATAACGCGCAAAGACGAAGAAGATCTTGTGTTTAAAACGGCACGTGAGAAATACAATGCGGTCATTGATGATATCATCAAACTCCGGGATGCTGGCAGACCAATCTTGGTTGGTACCACTTCCGTTGAGATTTCCGAGTTGTTGTCAAGGATGCTGAAAATGCGCGGTATTGACCATAACGTATTGAATGCCAAGCAACACCAGCGGGAAGCTGAAATTGTTGCAGAAGCAGGCCAAGCCGGGAAAGTAACCCTGGCAACCAACATGGCAGGTCGTGGTACCGACATCAAGCTTGGTCCGGGCGTTAAGGGTTCTGGTGGCCTTGCCATCATCGGTACCGAACGGCATGAAAGCCGTCGTGTCGACCGACAGTTGCGCGGTCGTGCAGGCCGTCAAGGAGATCCAGGCTCTTCGCAATTCTACGTCGCGCTGGAGGATTCCCTGATGCGATTGTTCCAAAGCGACCGTATCGCAGGCCTGATGGACAAAATGGGCCACAAAGAAGGTGATGTGATCCAACACTCGATGGTAACCAACAGCATCGAAAGGGCACAAAAAAAGGTAGAAGAAAACAACTTTGGCATTCGCAAGCGCTTGTTGGAATACGACGACGTAATGAATATCCAGCGTGAAGCCATCTACCGCAAGCGCCGGAATGCCCTGTTTGGAGAGCGCCTTCAAGTAGACATCAACAATGCTTTTATCGCGATTACCTCCGAATTGGTGCATGTACACCGGCAAAGTGGCGATTTCGAAACGTTCCGATTGGACAGCATACGGCTTATAGGCGTTGATCCTGAAATGGAAGAAGCCTGGTTCAAATCTGCTCCGGTAGGTACGGTAACGGCTACCTTCCTGCAACAAGTACTTGAATTGTACGAGTACAAATCCAAGCAAGTAGGGGATCGTTTGTTGCCAGTGATCAAAGATGTGTTTGCGAAAGAAGGCCATCGCTACAAGCGTATTGTCGTGCCATTTACGGATGGAAGTCTTGGCTTGCAGGTAAGCGCCGACATGGAAAATGCCATAAAAACTAATGGTAAATCCACCATGCGCGATGTTGAAAAAGTCGCCAACTTGGCCTTGATCGACGATGCCTGGAAAGAACACTTGCGCAACGTTGATGACCTGAAAGAATCTGTACAAGGCGCAAGTTTTGAGCAAAAAGATCCATTGGTTATCTATAAAATGGAGGCTTACAACCTTTTTGAAGGACTTATCGGGCACATCAATGGCAGCGTAACCTCCTTCCTGTTGAAAGGATCGCTTACCCTTCCAGACGAGGAGCAAATACAACGTTCGCAACAACAGCAACAGCTTGCAGAAGCCCAGCGGCGTGCCCAGGCCAACCGTCTCCGCGCCAACAACCAACAGCAGCGCACAGAAACCCAGGAAGCGGCCCAGCGTGCAGCTCAATCAGCTGGCCAAGGGCCAGTACAACGGGTGCAGCCCATGGTAAAGGAAAAAGTAGTAGGCCGCAATGAACCATGTCCCTGTGGCAGTGGGAAAAAATACAAGAATTGCCATGGGTAATTAGAAAAGGGTTTCAGGTTTCAGGGTTTCAGGTTGTTTTTCAAGGGAGATAGTTGTTACTGGCTTTGAAAAACATTTTTGGGGATAGGCTCAATTTTTGGAATTAAAGTGCTGAAAAACCCAATCCAAGAAAAAAACGAATGTTGTGCAACGAACAACTATCAACGAACAACCATCAACGAAGAGCCGCCCGACCAAAAATCGGGCGGCTTCGCTTTTTTTTGCGTCTTTTTTAAACCAAATCGTCTTTCTTTGTTGGTTGAAGGTTTACCCGTGAAATACAACCTTGAAACCTGAAACCTTGAAACCTGAAACCCTTTTTAATTTCCAATGCATACATTGCAGGCCAATTTCAACCAACAATTTGCAATTATGAAAAAATACGGAAAAAAAATACTCATCGGACTATTGATAGTCCTGACTGGATTACAGTTTTATCGCCCGGAAAGGAACCTCTCAGGTGAATCGTCCAATGATATCAGCACCAAATATCCTATCCCGGAGCCAGTAATGGCCATCCTCAAGCCTGCTTGCATGGACTGTCACAGCAACACCACGCGTTACCCATGGTATGCTGAAATTCAACCGCTAGGGATGTGGTTGGCGGGTCATGTCAAAGGGGGCAAGCAAAAATTGAATTTTTCAACTTTCACATCTCGGAAGTTGGCCGTTCAAAACCACAAATTCGAGGAAATTATCGAAATAGTAAAGGAAGGTGATATGCCTCTGAAACCCTACACTTGGATACACGGCGATGCCCGGCTTTCAAGTGAACAACGCGCCCTGATTACTGCTTGGGCGGGGACAATGATGGACACTTTGAGGCTGCAATACCCCGCAGACAGCTTGGTGATGAAGCGAGGATAGTGATTGATGCGATTATTTTTTGATGTTTAAATATTTTTGGTAAGACACTGAAGGTCATTAAGTTGAATATGTATTTGAAAATCATTTGCATATAAAAAAAACTTGTTGGCACGGATTTTGGCTTAGTTCTACCATCTGTCGCACAAAAACCGACCCGCGGCATTTCTTTAATATGAAATCAAAAAATAAATCCATCATAACATTTGCGGCATTTATCTTTCATGCCGTACTTATTTTCCTGGCCATTCAACAGATGAACTAGGGATGTGTCCTTGCAAAAAAACGGGGTACCCGCCACCTGGCGGGTACCCCGTTTTTTTGCAAGGACACAAGAATTTATTTGCTGAAAATCTGCCAGGCACTGTTATTATTGGCGACAACAAAGGTGTATTTGCCGTTTGCGCCACGAAGCATGGCCAAGTCTCTGGCCTCTCTCATTGCCCAAAAACCGCTGATAGTATTGTCCATCCAAGAGAACTTTCCTTTCCCATCACCTATAAGCAAGGTTCCATTGCCGGCATCACATCGATTTGTTTCCACTTCAAAACCATATTTATTGCCCGCGAGCAAAATGTCTGGATTGCCGTCGCTGTTGAAATCGCCAATAGCAATTCCTTGTGTGACCGATATTTGTGCCTGAATGGGAAAAATGTGCCGCACAAACTTGCCTCCCTTATTTTCCCACCAACAAGTTTCCAGCATGTAGCAGTTTAGGTTCAGGGCGGCATCTAGCTCTTTTTGTGGCCAAATATCACTCACCGTTGCTTTTGCGTAATCTTTTGAGAAAAGAAAGCGCTTTTTCAACATAGGCAATTGTTTCACCAATACATCTTTTTGTACCAATGGGTAAATTTTTCCATTCTCTTGAAATGCTACAATGGGATCTATAGTGCCATTGTTGTCAAAATCCTTGGCATAACACCGAAAGGGAGCATCTAAAGAAGCCGTAAATCGGGTGTTTAGCCCCAAATTTCCGGTTACGATATCAAGGTCGCCGTCTTTATCCAAGTCTCCAACCACAATTCGGTTCCAAAGCCCGTTGCTTTTGTCGAAGCCCGATTGAGCTGTAATATTTTGGAGTTTGTTGCTTACCAGTTTGAAAACTGAAACTGGCATCCATTCCCCTACAACAATAAGTTCTGCTTGCTGGTCGCCATCAATATCCACCCAGGCCAAATCCGTGACCATGCCGCAGCGTTCAAAATCGCCGGCAACCTGGCTGGTAACATCGCTGAATTTGCCTGCATTGTTTTGCAAAACCACGCTCCTTGGTGTGAGTGGCCAGTTTTTAGGCGTTACGCGACCACCAATAAACAAGTCTTCATCCCCATCTTTGTCATAATCATGGGCGACAACCCGCAATCCAAGGTCTTTTAATGCCGGAAGATCACCTGCTGCCTTGCTGAAATTGCCCATGCCGCCATTCAGATACAAGCGACATTGCCATAAGTCGGGGGTACTGGCCTCTGCGCCGCCGCTGAGCACGAACAAATCGAGGTCTTTGTCACCATCAGCATCAAAGAACACGCCACCGTGGTCCTCAAATTTTTTGTCTTGTTCAAACACTGCTGTAGAACTGCTCCTGAAACCGCCCACCGGCGTTTGAATAAATACACCGCCGGCAGCACCTGGCCCATTACCGATAAAGACATCATCCAAACCATCGCCATTGACATCTCCTTGAGCCGTCAGTGGACCAAGATCGCTGACCGTCCAGGCATTTAGTGGCCAGGTTTCAAAGTCATTAAACAGATTTTCCTTGTGGATGAAATAGCCAGCCCCAGTCAAGTTTTCACTAAACACACTCCCCCCTCGGGGGGGCAGGGGGGGGGTAAGGGTAGGGACATAGCCACTGGCATCCGTATATTTGAGCGCAAGCCGCTGATTTGCAGGAACATTGGTCAGTATTTGAAATTTCCCATCTGGCCATCTAATGCTGAGCTTGTCAACTTGTTGGGTTTGGCCAAGGCCAAAATGGATCAGGTGTTCCACCGAAGAGAATATGCCGCGACTGGGATTCAATTCCTGATATTGTATACGGCTTTGACATTCGATCAGTACAGAAGCACCAACAGCGAATGGGTTTAGAGGGCTTCCTTGCAATTTAGCCTGTATGTAGTTCCCAATATTTTGTTCGCGCGATAAATTTTTATAGATAAATGCGGGCTCGTCCAGGTTGTTGACCACCAGGTCAATATCGCCATCTGCGTCAAAATCGGCCCAGGCAGCACCGCAAGACCAGGAAGCGGGAATTGTCATCCAATCACCTCCCTTGTCATTAAACTGCCAATCGCCATTGTTCTGGTACATGAAATTCCTGATTTTATGCGCGGGCATCTGGTCTAGGAACCCCATAAGGTCTTCATAATCTTTTTTCTTGCTCTTGGCGCGTCGCTTGTCCACTTCCGAGAGCACAAACTCTTGATAATCCCGGTTGGTCACTTCCCGTCGGTAGCCATTTGCAATGTGCAGGTCTTTCCAGCCATCGTTGTCAAAATCAGCAAACAGGCAGCTCCACGACCAGTCGGTTTTATATATGCCTGCAGCACAGGCAATATCGCTAAACGTTCCGTTGCCATTGTTGCGCTGCAGCACATTCCGCACAACAGGTTCAAAATAGCCGTATTTTACCATGGTTAGGTAACGGCTCAAGGGATTAGAAGTTTTCAAGCTTTTTTGGCGCTCATTATTGGTTGGCCACATATCCACTGACATCAAGTCGACCCTGCCGTCGTTGTCAAAATCTGTCATTTCAGAACCCATGGTACTCATGGGGCAATGCCTGAAATAGCTGCCGATCTTATCGTTAAAGGCACCTTTTTGATTGTTTATAAAGCAATTGTCTGGCTGCACAAAGTCATTGCCAACATAAATGTCGGGCCAGCCATCGCCGTTTATATCCGTAACAGACACGCTCAGGCCAAAGCCGACATTCCAGACGCCAGATTGTTGAGAGACATCGACGAATTTGCCGTTGTCGTTCCGGTAAAGCCGGTCGGAATCATAAGGCTTTTTTGGCGACAAATCAGCAATGGGCGTTACGCCGTCAGGCCCCATTTTCGCCGTAATTTGGTTGGCTGCACCAAGATCCGTGGGGTAGTTCAATAAATAACAGTCCAGGTCGCCGTCATTATCATAGTCAAAAAAGTTGGCGCCTGTACTGGGGCTTTTATCCCCCAGGCCCAATTCGGCGGCACGGTCTGTGAACGTCAGGTTGCCATTGTTAATAAATACTCGGGTACGGCGTTCGGCGTTGTCTTCTGGCCCTGCCCGGCAAACAATGAGGTCCAAAAATCCATCAGTATTGATATCTACCGCTGTGACAGCTGTTTCAAAACCATCCTCAGCCGCGACACCAGCCGAATCCGTGATGTCTTTGAACTTGAAATTGCCCTGATTGAGGTAAAGTTTGTTTTTCCCGTTGGTACAAACAAAGTATATATCTGGTAGGTTATCGTTGTTGATGTCTGCCACTGCTACGCCGCCACCGTTGTAAAAATTAATGTTGCGAATTACGTTGTGCATTTCATCTTCCAAAATTTGGTTTTTGAAATCCACTCCTGTCTCCGAAGGAGTCATCAATTGAAGGAGGGGCTTGTCTGCCCGTAGCGTAGGTTCTTCTGTTTGGCGTCCATCAAGGCCTGCCGGGTTTTTCGGCGCGCGTACACCTATAATATAATAGGCGATGGCTACCACGAGCAATAAGGCAAGTATCCAAATCCAATTGCGTTTATTGGAAGCGGTACGCTGTGGCTTTTTAGTCGTATTGGGTTTCGATTGCTTTTTTGCCATGAAGAATTCTAATATTTTTTGCCGAAACGGCGGTGCAAACTTACAAGAAAACATGTCCCAGGAAAAATTAACTGGCAATTCAAGCAAAATTCATACTTTACCTTTAAGTTTTGCTACAATCTAAAACACAGAGGCGGCATTGCCACTGAAATACAGCGAACACTTTGTCCGGAAAAAATAATTTTTTTTTCGGCGAAAACATTAAACGCTTAAGCTTATCTTTGCAGTAGTTTTTTCATCCAGGCGTTTTTAATCCGCAACCGATATAACTTATGAGTAAAGTTGGGTGTGATCGCTCTTCCCTTTGATCGCATCAGGCAGATACCCTTCGGATTTCCCCCTTTTCTTCTGTACTCAAATATTTAACAACCATCAGCTGATTTGACACTTCAAAGTGTCCGCTCTGGCACGGTTGTTGGTTCTAATCCTGTATCTAGTAAGCCAGATTTTCGGCAAAAGGATTTGATTGTTTTTTGTCAAACTTTTTAGTTTTAATCTCATGAAAGTAAACAGTACACAAGATTGTATTAATGCATAGACGTTGGGTTTAGGGCTTGTTCCCTGAACACCGATGTTTTTTTTTGCTTAAATGGATACCATCATTTTTTCACATAAATTTTTTCATCCAAATTTTTTCAACATGAGTCAATTGCTAATGAACAAGTTGAGGGGACTCGCAGGCACTATTGCCTTGCTGGTAGTTTTCCTCGTTGTGGGCACAGTTGAC
>JBBRWA010000052.1:0-26047 GCA_038246345.1 Chitinophagales bacterium | reverse complement strand
TGCCTTTTGACCTGCTGCAAAACAGCCAGCAGGACGCTACATAAATGCGCAGCTAAATACAATTCACCCCGTTCGATTCCGGAATCCTGCTAAACGTGTGCAGCAGGTCAAAAGACACTGCTGCGGCGCTTTGGGGCGGTTGGAAAATGAGCGAAGAAGGCGCCGCGCGGCGGGAAAGACTTCCACACCTGCACGATGGCTTGGCCAGGCGGCTCACACAGACCTTCCAGGTTTTTAAAACCAAGCCCGAAGGCTGGCCCGATGGCCGCGCGGCCTACCGCCTTCCAGAAAACGGGCCGTGGCTAAAGCAAGTGCTTATGCCACCCGAACACCTGGCGATACGGAGGTCTAAATCCCGGAGCCAACGATATTTGGGAGAGCGGACAAAGCCGCGATGCCCCGACCGATACCAATCCAACGACGGCGATGGGTCAGATGAAGTGGAAGCCGGTGCACAAAAATTCAACGACGAACTTTGCCTAAATCGACTAAAGAGCCTATTATTGCACTCAGGTAATCGCGATTTCCCATCAGGGCGTATGTGTTAGGAGTGGTAATCCAAACGTACACGCTTTTGTGTTCTTTTACGATATGTAAGTACCATTTATGAATATCGATGACATCAAACGCCGCTTCCAACAAGCCAATGCGCTCCAATTGCTGCGTGACAGCAAGGCCGCATTGGTGATAGCTTTTCTGTGGGATGTTTTTCAAGATGGTCGAAAGAACATAGGCCAAGATGAACTAATTTCCTCATTGGCTGACTATTTAAAAGAGATTGAGGACGACGAAGATCTCGATACCACAGATACTGATGGTTTTGAGTCCAATTTATTCGACAAATACCGCAACCGCGCAAAGACACTTTTACGCGATTGGGAAAGTCGGCAGAAACGATATTTGCGGGGGGACAATAACGCCGAAGGCCACTACGAATACAGCCTGACCGAACACACCACCCGAGCTTGGCAATGGATAGATAGCCTTGAACAAGGTGAATTCACCGGCACGCGCTCGCGACTGGAGGATATCTTTGAGAAAATACGCCGTGTGGTGGAAAATAGCACTGAAAAAACGGATGCAGAACGTATTGGGGAATTGGAACAAAAGCAAGCCCTAATTCAGCAAGAAATCACCGATATCCGTGCAGGAAAATCGCCTTATCAACCATTTGATGGCGTGCGGATAAAAGAAGAGTACGAAGGATTGCTTGAACAAGTTCGCGCTCTTTCCACCGATTTCAAAGCGGTCGAAAGTAATTTTGAGCGCATTAGAACAGATATGTTGCGGCGGCAGACCGCCCAGGATGGCAGCAAAGGTATGTTGCTCGGAAGTATGCTCGATGCGCGCGACGAACTAGACCGCACACCCCAGGGCATGAGTTTCACGGCCTTTTTTGAAGCGCTGCGGGACTCTCAGAGACAGCATCAGTTTGCCAGCTATGTACAAGCCTTGCGCACCATTTTGGCAGCGCATCAAATTGATACAGATAGCGGTCAATTGTTGTCTCGTTTGCACCGTCACTTGTTGAGCGAAGCGCAGCCGGTGATGGAGGCCAACCGGCGCATAGCTGACCGCATCTCGCGCTTGGTAGCGGAGACCACGGCACAGGATCGCCAGTTATTAAAAGATCGCATTATGCAGGTAAAAGCAGCTTTGCTTGATCCCGTTTTTTTGAATTTGCCACTCGACCCTTCGGCTTTTTTTTGGGAAATAGACAGTCCTCAAGCTGAAGTGCGACTCCCACTAGAGAAAACGCTGCGTACCCAACAGAATGAAGGGCAGGTGCGCTTTGCAATGCCGCTCAAGATGGCTTCGTTTAAGCCTGATTTCGAGTTTGACAACAAAGAAATTATAACAGTACGCCTAAATACTCAAATTGATGCTGCCCTGGATACGACGACTTCGCTGACGCTGGCAGCATTGATCGAGCAGTATCCTTTACGGGAGGGCTTGGTGGAAGTATTGGCCTATCTTAATATCGTGGCAGCACCGGATAACCGCCATTTCATCGAAATCGATCAGCAGGATGTTTTGCTTTTAGACAAAGCGGTGACAGTGCGATTTTTGGAAGGGCCTCGCGTATTTTTGGTAAAAAAATCTAAACCTGACAAATGATGGATCAACCTGAAAATACGCCCTTAACGGCACCGGATCACTTCGCGCCCCTTGCCATAAAACTGCTTCAAGGGGTTGTTTACGAGGAAGATACGCAGTGGTGGCAAGACCTGATAAAAGTGCATGAATTGCCTTTACGCCGGTATTTTATTCAGCTTGGGTTGCAATTGGTTGTGGATCGAAACGAAGGATTTGCTTTTTTACGGCAAACAAGGGAAGCGCAAGACACTGATATGCAACTTCCGCGCTTAATGCGGCGGCACCCACTCACCTTTGATCAATCTATCCTTTGTGTGCTCCTGCGGGAACGGCTCGAAGAACACACCGTTCGTGATACGGCAAGTCGTGAACCGATTATGAGTCTGCGCGAGCTAAGCGATATGGTTGAACTGTTTTTTCGAGAACGCGACACTCAAAAACGTTTTCTTAAAGACCTTAAAAAAACAGTTGGAGAAATAAAAGGCATGGGTTTTCTTGAAACGGTCGATTCGAAGACAACCCATAGCGAAGATGAACCGCGTTACCGGGTACGCCGCATCCTAAAAGCTTTCATTGACACAGATAGCCTGCAATCCCTCCTGAAAAACATTTCTACCGCTACTGTATGAGTAAGACAACCGACCTGACCCTTTTTTCTACAACAGCACAATCCGCAGGATTTCGGCTTGACCGCTTTGAGGTATTCAATTGGGGTGCCTTTGATCAAACCGTCTGTTCGCTGCCATTACAAGGTGAAAACGCCTTGCTTACAGGAGCCAATGGTGCTGGCAAGACAACACTTGTCGATGCTTTGATTACATTGCTAACGCCCAATCCGGAGCGATTTTACAATCAGTCAGCAGGATTTGAAGATCGGAAACGGATGCGCCGTACGGAGGATTATGTATTGGGCGTTTATGGTCGTTCCGCCACCGGTAAAGAGCGACTGCGTGGCCTGCAACCCAATGCAGGGACTTATTCTGTTTTGCTTGGCGTGTTTCACAACAAAGATTATGACCAGTTTCTCACCTTAGCACACCTGTACTATTTCAAGAATGATCAGGTTCAAAGGCGCTATTACGTTGCTCCGATTGCACTGACAATTGCGGATCATTTTCAGTTTGGCGGCGACATTCGCGAATTCAATTCCCGTATGACAAAGCGTTATCAAGCTAGCGTGTACGATTCGTTTGCTGATTACGCACAGGTTTTTATCCCAAAAATTGGAATGCGGGTTCCTGAGCGCAGCAACAGCAATGCTGGCCGAACCAAACCCCTGAGTTTGCTTGCCAAAACTGCAGGGATCAAAGTATTGGGAAATTTGGATGGTTTTATCCGCGACCACATGTTGGACGAAACCAATATTGAGACCTATTTCGACCATTTGAAAAAAGAATATGCAGACATTACCGATACCCAACAAAGCCTTGATAAAGCGACCCGGCAAGAACAAATGCTAATGCCTTTGCTGGACGAGCATAGCAACTGGCTGACAGGAAGGCATGACCAGCAACGCCTCGAGACGGCGCTTCGAGCCATCGTACCGTGGTTTGCCCGGAAGCAGGTCGAGCTCTTCGAAGCGAAAATAGAGGCGCAAACAAACCAGCTTGCTGTTGTTAGGAATGAATTGACAGCCCGTGATGCAGCATTAGTAAAACACCGGCAGGAAGAAAAAGACAATGATTTTCTAATTCGACAAAACGAAGCGGGACAACGATTGGATCAACTCCAGCGGGAGCGGTCGACCGCCGAAAAAAAGCGCGCGGAACAAAAAGGAGTAGCGGATCGCTACGCCGCGCTGGCAGTACCACTGAGCTTTGTGGGAGATCCGGATGCGGCACTGTTTTATGCGCAAAGAAACCAGTTAGATGCCGAAGCGGAAAAATTGGATACAGGAAAAAAACAACAGGTTGAATTTCGTGACGGGCTGATAGGCCAGCGCAAAGATTTAATCCAGACGACCAATGCACTGGAATCCGAATTGGAATCACTTCGCAAACGCCACAACAACCTGCCGACCGACCTGGTCAATTTACGCGCGCGCCTTTGCAGTGCCGAAAATATCGCAGAATCCGAACTGCCCTTTGTTGGCGAACTCGTACAAGTGAAAGCGCCCGAACGTACAAAGTGGCAAGATGCGCTTGAAAAACTGCTCACCCCTTTCTCGATGCACTTACTAGTACCCATCCGGCACCTGCCAACGGTGGTTCAATGGGTGCGCGATAATGATATTGGTACCATGTTGCGCTTTACAGAGGCAGACGATCGGTCTGGAGAGAGCTTATCGAACGACCTAAGCCCGGATGTCGCGGCCAACAAGCTCGAAGTGCAACCACAGTCTTCGTTTGCGCCATGGCTTCGGGAAGAACTCAATCGGCGATACCCCCACTACTGCACGGATGAAACGAATGAATACAAACGCTCACCATATGCGCTTACCCCCGAAGGCCTGTATAAAAATAAGAAACAACACCAAAAAGATGACCGGAAGCATCGGCGAGTACATGTACTGGGCTGGGACAATCAGGATACTATTCGACATTTAGAGCAAGAACTGGGTAAAGCAAAGGCCGAGGTTTCAGCATTGATACAACGCTTAATACCAGTGGACATGAAAATTGCCGCATTTGACAGGCAACTGGCCGACCTGGCACGTTTGAAGGATTTTGCTTCCCATGAAGCACTCAATTTTCGGCAAACGGAACAAAATATCGCCGAACTGATTGCCCAAATAGAGGAACTCAACCGCTCGTCAGAACAGCTTAAAACCTTGCAAAAACGTCAGCAGCAACTCGAACATACGCTGGACCTTGCCGCCAAAAAACGTGATAACACCTTACAACAACAAAGTAGAATCGAGAGCGAACTTGAACGTTTTCGCACGCAAATGCAAATTAAGCAGACCGATGCGGCAACGATGGACGAATCTGATCCATCTTGGCACGCCTTGCAATTATTCGCTGCTGAAATGGGAGAATTAGACCTTGCCAGCATTGAGCATGCACAAAAAAGTCTGCAGCAACAACTCAACGCCCAATTTAACCAAATCAAAGATCGTCAAAGCACCCGCGAAAAAGAACTTGTGCTCTTAATGACAAAGTTCAAACAACCTAAAAAAGAGATTTTGGATAGCTTCCCCTCTTGGACAAACGATACTTACAACCTGAGTGAACCTGCCGTTGAAAATATCGGGCAGTATACCGCGTTGCTTGAACGCATCCAAAGCGACCAACTGCCCGCGTTGCGTGAACGCTATCAAGCACGTGCTGGCAGTGATATTGCTAATGCTATTCAAGTATTTCAACAACAGCTCAACGAGCAGTTGGCCGATCACGAAGAGAATATTTCCAATATCAACCGATCCCTTAAAACACTCCCGTACTCAAATGATACTTATTTACAAGTTGTTGCCGAATCGAACACCCGAAAAGGACGTATTGGTGAGTTTTATCAATTACTCAACAATTGGGATTATGACCGGGCCGCATTTCGCCTCTCTTCTTCAAGCCAACAGCAGGAAATTTTGCGCGACACGGTACAACGCATCGGCCAGCTCATCCAACGCATGGACAACGACCGGGACTGGCGGCAAGAAGTTACGGACGTTCGCAACTGGCTAACCTTCAAAACACAACAAGTGTATCGCCACGACGACATGCCAAAGCCTGGCACATTGCTAGATAGTACCGGGGCTTTATCGGGGGGCGAGCAAGCCAAATTGACCTATACCGTATTGGCCGCAGCATTGACGTATCAATTCAACATCAGCGCCGATAGTCGCAATGCTCATTCGTTCCGATTTATCCTGGTTGACGAGGCATTTAGCAAACTTGACCCTGAAAACAGTACTTACCTCTTAGATCTATTGAGCAACCTGCATTTTCAAATGCTTTTAATTACACCCAATACCAATATAGAACTAATTGAAGGCCGGATGACGCACCTGATTTTTGTAAAAAAAGAGGATGAAATGCCGCCTCGCTCTGCCGCGTTTGTGTACTCGGTAAAAAGATTGATCGAAGATCAGCAACGAAAAAATTAGGATGATCACATCAGCGGACATTTTTCGCCGGGCGAATCGGCATTTTTTTGACTGGCTAAAAGCTTTGGTCGATCATGCTATTGAATTCCCACCCCTTGTCATTAAATACACCGGGGATGCCCGTACTGTTGACGGCCAAAGACTAGACAATCTGGATGAATTAATTGCCCAATCAAAAACGAAAATAGGGTACGGATATCAAATCGAGTTAGATACGCCGAGTCATCGGAGCTTTAATCGACAAAGCCGTATCAAGGCCATTGTGTTTGATACTCCGGACGATTTGATTCGCTATATCGATCGGCAACAAGACTTTGCGGACTTTAAAGCATCGCTCGCCCTGATTCTGAATGATGCTCCATATTTGCGAGCATGGTGCCTGGAAAACGTGCGAGAGATCATCCGTTATACGAAGGAATGGCCTTCTCTACTAGCGGTGATATGTTTTTTTCAGGAGAATCCGACGCCTGGCTTGCCGCTCCGACTGCTGCCTATTCCAGGTGTGGATACAAAGTTTATCGAACAGCAGAACACTATTCTATGTAGTATAATGGATGCTAGTTTTCCAGCGGAGCACATTGACCATAATTTTCGCTCGTTTGCAAGGCGCTATCAGCTACCTACACAGGAACCATTTGTAGAATGCTATTTTAACGATTCCTCCTTGAAAAAGTGCTTTCATGGATTTACTTCCGTAGCTTTTCCTGCTGATCAGTTGGCTAGACTGCCATTACCAGGAAACCGCGTGGTTATAGTAGAGAATCGAACCAGTGTGCAACAATTGCTACAATTGCCACTTCCCGGAACGGTTATTATTTTTGGGTGCGGTTTTGGTGTTGCATTGCTAAAAAATGTCACCTGGCTGGATAAAGTCGAACTATATTATTGGGGTGATGTAGATACGCATGGTTTAGCGATCTTGAGTCAGGTACGAGGCTATTTTCCGCGCGTGCAGCCAATACTTATGGATTCCAAAACCTTGGAGGAGCACCAACATTTAGTTGTGCCCGACAAGCCCTTCCGGGGATCTTTGCCCGAATATCTGACGGAAGATGAGCAGAATTTGTTTCTCGTCCTGCAGCGTAGCAGTCAACGTTTGGAACAAGAGCGGTTGTCGAAGCCTTTTTTGGAAACTCGGTTGCTTACGCTATTCTTGTTATCGCCTATGTCGTAAAAGTTGGCGTTTAGACCTTGTTTTGAATCAAATGAAATGCCGACGAATGAATTCGCCAGACTGCCCTTACTTTTTCAACAGCAAACACCAAACTGGAAATAATTTCAATCTTCATACATCGAAGAAATAAGCCTCAGCGCCGCACAAATCGCGTATAAACTTCAAAAATCGTCAATCATCACTCGTCAATCGTCAATCAAAAACAGCCATCGAAATGCTCCAAAAACCCCTCGTTGCTGCGCTGCGTTCATACGTCTTGGTGGTTTAGGGGTACAATATTCTCAGGCAATGAAAAAACTCCTCCTCTTCCTCCTCCCGCTCCTCCTGTTTTTGAACAAATAAAAAGGAAGGATGAACACGGAAATGATTTTTGGAGCGCCAGAGACATGGCCAAAATATTGGAATATTCCGAATACCGGCATTTCCTTCCTGTAATTGAACGTGCCAAGGAAGCCTGCACCAACAGCGGCCAAAATATAGCCGATCATTTCGAGGATATCCTCGAAATGATCGAGTTGGGGAAAGGCGCTCAGCGACAGGTAGATAGCGTAAAGCTCTCCCGCTACGCCTGCTACCTCATCGTGCAAAATGCTGACCCCGCAAAAGAAGTCGTAGCCTTGGGGCAAACCTACTTCGCCGTGCAAACCCGCTTGCAGGAGATCCGGCAAATGGAGGACTACAACCGCCTCAGCACGGAAGACGAAAAACGCCTGTTCCTGCGGAATGAAATGAAAAAGCACAATTTGCATTTGGCGGATGCCGCGAAAGATGCCGGCGTCATAGAACCTTACGATTACGCCATTTTTCAGAACCACGGCTACATGGGTTTATATGGCGGCCTGGATGCCAGGGGTATTCACAAACGGAAAGGCCTCAATACCAGGGAAAATATCCTTGACCACATGGGCAGCACTGAATTGGCGGCCAACTTGTTCCGGGCCACCCAAACAGAAGAAAAATTGAAAAGGGAGCAGATAAAAGGTAAGCAGAAGGCTAACCAGGCGCATTACGAGGTGGGTAAAAAGGTGCGGAAAACCATTGAGGAAATCGGCGGGGAGATGCCGGAAAATTTACCGGTGGCGGGCAGTATTAAGAGACTGTTCAAGCAGGTGGAGACGAAGAAGGTGAATTCTAAAAATAAGAAAAAGAATGATGGGAAATAAGAGACTTGTTGCGGTGGGAGCGCCCGAGCCATGAAATGAGGCATTTTTAATGTGATTGAGGCTTGTTTTTGAGTTCGTAGCGGAACTACGGACGAAAAAATAGCCGAAAAACACCCTAAAAAGGGCCATTTCTGGCCGGGCAGCCTTCCACCGCAACAAGTCTAAGAAACATGATGGGACAAGAGGCGCGGCAACCAAGAAAATAGCCCAAGCATAGGGCGCAATGAATGCGCGCGTTGTATACGTAGGTCTATTTTCATGCCCGGCCGCGGGAGCAACAACCGGAGACCGAGATCAAGTATTTCAAATTTTACCCGGCCCAGTTTCCGGATGATATTTTGGTTTTTGCGGGCGATTTTAACCTGCAGGAGTATCACACCGTATTCAATCCTTTGAAAAAAATGGGGTTTTTGCCGGCGATCACCGGACAAAAAACCTCCCTGAAAAGATCACCGGATGCGGATGGGAATTACCGGATGCACGAGAAGGACAACATCTTTTACGATGGCAACAAACTGACCGCGCTGGATTCCGGGGTGATGGATTTTGTCCCGTTTTGCAACAGTTTGGAGGCGGCCAACCATATTTCGGATCATTTGGGGGTGTGGGTGCGGGTGCGGTGAAGGTTGTTTTTCAAAATATTGGACAGCGATCTTAAAACAAAAATTGGGCACAGAAAACTATATCTAAAAGCATATAAAACCCCTGCTATTTATTTTTTTATACGCAAAAACATATAAATACGAAAAACTCCCTACCTTTATATCTAAAAGCATATAAAATGAAGGATTTAGCGGACTTTGTAAAAGCCAGGCGCAAACAATTGGGCATGACGCAGGACGAGTTTGCCCAGAAAGCCGGGGTTGCTTTAACGGTCATCAGAAAAATTGAACAGGGAAAAGACAACCTGAGCTTATCCAAGGTAAACCAGGTACTGATCATGTTTGGACATGTTTTAGCCCCCATAAGCGAAAAAGATGCGACAAGGAATCGTGAAATATAACAACGAGCTGGCGGGTCTTCTGACGGAGGAAGACAAAGAGGATATAGCCCTGTTGTTTGGCGGCAAAAAAGAAAACTTCAACAAAGGGTATTTCGACAGGTTCGGCAGCTTTTTAAAACTGAACGAAAAACAACTCAATGCGGTAAATAAAAGACTGGGTGAATGGTTGCCCGAAGCGAGCCAAATGATAGATATGTCTTTTTTGACGGCGGATAGTAAGGCAGTCCATAAAGAATTGATTACGAAGCGTGTAATGCTATTCTAACCACACCGCAAGGGAATGTGAAAGTCGAAATCATTTTTCGCCTTGTGTGGTCTTCATCTTCCTGTTCACAACACGCCCAACACGCCGCAGCAGTGCCTTTTGACCTGCTGCAAAACAGCCAGCAGGACGCTACATAAATGCGCAGCTAAATACAATTCACCCCGTTCGATTCCGGAATCCTGCTAAACGTGTGCACCAGGTCAAAAGACACTGTCTGTGCCTAAAATAGGTTGACCTAAAAAGTCAATCAAACACCCCTCCCTACCCTTCCTTCTCCCACTCCTTAAAATACCCCACCGCCAGTACCTTCAACATCCTTTCCTGGGTGTTCGTTTCATGTTTCGGCATTTCTATAACCTGCCGATAATGCGGCCACCCATCTTCATCCCGGCCGACAAACTCAAAATACCCTTCCTGGGCCAGCAAGCGACACACCGCGATGTGCATCAAATCCTGTTTTTCTTCTTTGGTAAACGCCTTTTTCCAGCGGCCCAATTCCTGCATGCCAACCAGGAACAACACCGTGTTCAGGTCGGGCAATGTCTCGCGGCGCATGGCGTCTTTCACGAGGTGCTGCACACGCAGCCATTCAAAATCTAGTTCCCAGTTTTCCATTGGCGGCAAAGGTAACAAAATGGGTGTTTCATGGTTTCAGGGTTTCAGGGTTTCAGGGTTTCATGGTTTACGCGATCTGATCGTATACTTGAAAAAACCATTCCAAAATTAACAACCAATCGCGTAAACCATGAAACCATGAAACCCTGAAACCCTGAAACCTTTTAACCCTGAAACCATGAAACCCTGAAACCTTTTAACCCTGAAACCCTGAAACCCCTTTTTTTCATACCTTTGCCAAATGCCAGAAACAACTTCCAACGCTGCCGGAAAACCCGGCAGTGACGACAACAAAGCGCTTTACCAATCTATCGCCCGCAAGGTGAAAGACGGTGCTTGCGTGTTGTTTTTGGGTGCAGGCGCTATTATGGCCAAAGATGAGGATGGAAATTTTTCACCGATATCAAACCTGTGTGCCCAATTTCTGGCTAAAAAATACAAGCTTCAGCTTGGGCCCGATGAACCTTATGTGCTTTCCTACGTAGCGAGCGTGTTGCGGGTGCGCAACCTATCTACCGACAATGTATTGCAAGAAGATGTCGCCGCTTATTATGCTGATATGGCTGACAAATGTGAGCTGAACCCCATGTTGGAACGGCTCACCGATTTGCATTTTCGCATCGTTATCAATGCCGCGCCCGACAATTTCGTGACCCGATTGTACGACCAGATAGCACAACCGTATTACCCTGATTTTTACAATTTTTACAAACCTTCTACGGGATTTAATTTTGATTTTGAAAAAGATCAAAGGGTCTTGATTTACAATCTTTTGGGAAGTTATCGGAAGCCGGAATCCCTGGTGTTGACCTACAAACACCAATTGTCGTACATCAAAAAAATAGTGAGTGAGCAGCAGAACGAACGCCTGCCCGATGCGCTCACCAACGCCTTCAAAGACTTTCGGCACCACCTGTTCCTGGGCTTCGATTTTGATGAATGGGAATTGCGCCTGATGTTGGATACGCTGTACAAAAACGTGCGCGACAACATCCAGTCTTATGCCTACCCAGCCAAAAAAGATGCCGCTGCGGAATCTGACACCAAGGTCTTTTTTCAAGGTGAATTTGGCATGCAGTTTCCCAATGACGACATGGAGACGTTTGTCACGAACCTCGTGCAAGAATACAATAACCTTGGCGAAACGTCAGCAGGCGGCTCAACGGACACGCCACGGGTCAAGGTGCTGGTATTGTACAATGAAGCTGCGGATAAGGACGGTTACGAACAATTGATAAAACACCTGCGGGCTTTGCCGGCCAAATTTTTTACGGTAGCCGACGCTACAGGTCAGGGAGATGTTCAGGCGTGGTTGCGACAAACCATGTCGGAATGTCAAATCGTGCTCCCATTGCTGAGCGCCGATTTTTACGACGAAAGCAACAACCCCGCAGTCCCATTGATCGCAGAGATTGCCAAGTACAACAACCCACGAAAAGGCGCTTTGGTGATGCCAATATTATTGAAAAGTGTCACCTTGGATGGCCCGCTGGGGCAATTGGCCACCATACGCCCCTCCGACAAGCAAGCTTTCTTCGGTTCTGGAAAAGAAGATAAATACGCCACTGAAATTGTAGAGAGCTTAAAAAAATACATCGAAAACCTCGCGCGTACATGAAAACACAAGCCATCAACCTGCCGCGACGCTACCCGGGCCTCAAGCCCTTCGAGCGCAGCCAGCAATCCGTGTTCCACGGCAGGCAGGATGATGTGCAGCGCCTCAGCAACCTCATGCTGCGGGAACGCCTGGTGATACTTTTTGCCAAATCAGGCATTGGTAAAACTTCGCTGTTGCAGGCAGGTGTAGCGCCTGAACTGGAGCGACAAGATTATGTGCCCATCTTGCTGCGCACCGAGCGGAGCGACCGGCCCATACTCGACAACTTGGGGGCAACCTTAACCGCGACTCCGGAGCGCAGCGGCAGCGATGCGACCGGCCTGCGCACGGGCACCCACCAAACGCTGTGGGAGCAACTGAAAAGGCTCGAATTTGACCTTGATGGCTTGCCCGCAACACCGGTGCTCATTTTTGACCAATTTGAAGAAACTTTTACCCTCTCGCACACGGAAAAAAGCCGCAATGAATTCCTAAATGAATTGGCCGACCTGGCCAATGGCACCATGCCGGAGGCCCTGCGCAGCGAACTGCTGCAAGGATTCCAATCGGGTGAAATCAGCATGGAAACGATGCAATGGTGGGAGCAGCAACCCGACTTGCGTATTGTGCTGAGCATCCGTTCCGACTTTTTGCACATGATTGATGGCATGAGCAGGCGCATTCCAAGCATCCTCAAAAATCGCTACCAACTGCTGCCCCTCAACCGGGAGAAGGCTCGAACGGCCATTGTAATGCCCGCATCGGCTTCCGGTGCTTTTACCAGTCCCAAATTCTGCTACACTGAAGCGGCGCTGACCGAAATGATCGATTTTCTGGCAGGGGACAGTACCGCAGAAAAAGAAGGGTTCAACCATGACGGACAAGGGGGACTTAAACGCGATGAAATAGAGGCGGTGAACCTCCAGATTGTGTGCATGGACGTTGAGGAGCGGGTTATTGATTACCAAAAGGAGGAAGATTTTGAGGTTACGACGGATTTTTATGACGGTATTGAGGGCTTGCGCCTATCCATCCGAAATTTTTATGCCAACCAACTAAGAGCTTTTCCTAAAGCCTATACGGAACGACTGTTGCAAAAATCGCAGCAAGCCGTCAACTTAAGCGCGCTTGATCAGGAGCTTAACGCAAAGCAACCACAGGAACTCCAAGACATGGCGCAACGCCTCATTGAAGAAAGCCTCATCACCCCAGGCAACCGCCGCAACAGCGTCGTGGACGATACCCTGATGGATGAATACGCGGTCAGCATGGATTTTCTGGACACGCTGGTCGACAAAAGCCGCCTCCTGCGCAAGGAGCCGCGCCTGGATGACTTTTACTATGAAATAAGCCACGATACCTTGCTGCCAGCCATCATTGAATCGCGCAACCGGCGCCGAAACAAAGAAAAAGCTGACCTGGAGAAAGTTGCGTACGAAAGCAGGATTGCGGAGGAAGAAAAACGCCGGGAAGCCATTGAGCTGGAATTAAAAACCACGAGAAAACAGCGCAAATTGGCCCGCATTGTGGCCTTCCTTTCCTTTGTTTCCCTGCTTGTTTCCCTGGCGTTTGGCGTTTGGTTTGTCCGCGATTATATGTTGAGTACCCAGGAGCAGCTGAAATCCGCAGAAGACAATGTGTATGTGGAACAGTTTGACGCAGCAGAAAATAGTTATGATGCTTTGCTGATGTCTCCCAAACGGCTTTGGATACTTCAAAATCCCATGCCCTGGCTGGTGAACAAGCATTTCCCGAACAAGGATGTTGCCAAAGAAGCTACTATTGTAGAAGACCTGCACACAGCTTATTCTAATTCAACCGATTCCATGCAACGCGCTGACGGATTGATGTTCCAGGACAGTTTTGCGGATGCCTTTCAGACCTATCGTTCTGCGCTGACGGAGCTATATCACTACAATTCGCTGGTATTGAGCCATTACCGAACAATGCTCCATGGGCCAGAAGCGCCTCGGGTGGATACCAATAAAATCAACACGCGCCTCTCGCTGCTCATCGGCCGCAAAGACAATGCCTGGAAAACCATGCTTCGGGAATATACGATCAGCCAGCGCGATTACGAGGTGTTTTATGAAGCAAAAATGTGGGGACAGGCACATCGGCACCTCCAAAGGATGCAGCAATTGCTACCGAAAGATCCGGAAAGCAGGCTGGAATTGCAGCGATTGCAGCAGTTGAGTACGCCCATTGATAAATACCTGGAGGGGAAAATCGCTTCGTGCCGGCGTTTGATGGGGCTGAAAAATTAAGTTCTGTTTCTCTCCTTAATTTTCCTATTTCAAAGAACTATCTTTGCCCCTCATTCAACGGCAAAGAAAATCATGGTAAAAATTCTTGTAAACGACGGTATTCACCCAGATGGAAAGCTCCTGCTGGAAGAAGCAAACTACCTCATCAATGAAGATAAAGTTGCTCAAGACGATTTGGTTTCACAAATCGGCGCGTACGATGTACTCATCGTGCGCAGTGCCACCAAGGTGACCAAAGCCGTCATTGATGCCGGAAAAAACCTGAAAATCATCGCTCGTGGCGGCGTTGGTCTCGATAATATTGATGTAGAATATGCGCAAAGCAAGGGCATTCAGGTGTTCAATACGCCGCGCGCTTCTTCGCGCGCCGTTGCCGAGCTGGCTTTCGCCCATTTGTTTGGTCTTTCCCGGATGTTGCAACGCAGCAACCGCGAACTGGCCAGTGGTGGCGACTTCAAAAAGCTGAAAAAAGCCTACGAAACAGGCTTTCAAATCAAAGGTAAAACCTTGGGCATCATTGGATTCGGGCGCATTGGCCAGGAAGTTGCTCAAATCGCTCTGGGCATCGGTATGAGCGTTCGCGCACATGACCCATTTGTTTCCGAAGCAGAAATAGGCATCAAACTCCATGATTACGAAGGTGTGAAGTTGTGCGTAAAGGTGCAAACCGACTCGCTCGACAAGGTGCTGCGGGAATCCGATTTTATTACCATCCACATTCCGGGCAGCGGCAAGCCTTCGTTCAGCACCGAAGAATTTAGCAAAATGAAGCCGGGCGTTTTCCTCATCAATACGGCCCGTGGCGGTGTTATTGATGAAGCAGCCTTGCTGGAGGCACTCGACAGCGGCAAAATAGCCGGCGCCGGTTTGGATGTGTTTGAACACGAACCAAGCCCCAAGGAAGCAATTCTGAAGCACCCTCAGGTGTCTTGCAGCCCCCATATCGGTGCAAGTACCGTAGAGGCCCAATCGTACATCGGCATGGAACTGGCAGATAAGATTATCAGCTTTTTTGGTGATGATAAATGAATGTGATAAGGTGATAATGTGATTGTTGTCGCCGAGTTGGGGCAGGGTTTTGTTTATAATTATTGGTCGGACGATGAAAAATCGTCAGACCAACTGGCTCCTCGTCCGACCACTTTTCGTGGTCTGACGAATAAGTATAGACGAATGCAGCCACTCAACCTAGCTTCTCTTGTTAAAAACTCCAAGAATGCACAAAAATAAGGGATGACTCATATTGCCGGACGGGGCAGTTGCACGCTGACCAACTTAAACTATTCACCGCAAATTCGGTTTAACACGCACCTCTGTAAAATAGCCGGGGTCATCTTATCATGCACATCACCATTCTTTCCTCTAGTACCCGTATCGACCGCCTTTCGCACCGCGTAGCGCTGGCCCTTGAGTCCGCCATCAACAACGAAGGCAAACACAGCGCTGCTGTACTGGATTTAGCAGCCTACAACTTCCCAATTATGGAAGAAGTACTGCATCGCCACCCCAATCCACCAGAGGGTCTTGCCGAGTTTGCAGAAGAAATTCGCCGTTCAGATGCCCACCTATTTGTTTCCCCTGAATACAATGGTACGTACACGTCAGCCTTGAAAAATGCCGTGGACTACTTGAGGGAGCAAGAGTTCAGCAAAAAAGTCATTGGAGTAGTAGCCGTTTCTGCTGGTCCCATGGGTGGTATTCGCGCTGCTTTATCCATGCAACAACTGGTATTGGGCGTTTCGGGATACCCGATCCCGCAAATGATGACGGTGCCGCAAGTGGGGCAAAAATTCGATGCCTCTGGCGCGGTGCTTGACCCTGCTTTTGAGCAAAAAATCAATCAATACCTGTTGCAGTTCTTATGGCTGTCAGAGGCTGTGGCAGAGAAAAAAACAGGCGTTCTTGTAGCCTAAGCCGAATGTCGTTGACTTATGAATTTTGATCTCGGAGAGGTTCAACGTTTGTAGCAACAAAAAAGGCTCGCAAAGCGAGCCTTTTAAGATTCAAAAAATGCCCCAACCGCGAGCCTAACCGGAGGGGCAACCATGAGATTATAATGGCACAAAATATATGATGCAGGTGGCTGCCCGAAAGCAGCGCAGACCATAAAATGAACCCTTACGGATGGTTGCGTAATGAATTTGCAATACTTTAAAATTGGGATACGTCGGCTGGGAAAGAGAGCATATCTGGCATGATGCCGGGATTAAATTGTAGAACTGCTGCAAAAGTAAGTCAAAAACCAATACCAAGCTGAAAGTTGGAAGAAATCTTGCGCCATTAACAGAAATGTTGTTCGTTTATCGTTGTTAGTTGTTCGTTGTTAGTTGCTCGTTTCCGAGCTTTTGGCGTTTCTTGGTTGTTTGGCCCAAAACTTATCGAGCGGGCAGCGAACAACGAACTACTATTTTAGCGTGCTGAAAAACCCCTTCCAAACCAAAACCCAAATGCCGTGCAAACTCATAACTCATAACTCATAACTCATAACTCATAACTCATAGTTGCGGTATTCCCCTGGCCGCCAGCCCGTGATCCGCTCCACCAAGCTAGAAATCCGGTCTTTCAGTGGCCATTTCATTTTTGAGGGATCTGTTTCAAACTGCCAATTTTGGGCCTGGATGCGGGGCAACATCACTTTTGGGTGTATGCCTTCGAAGCGTTGAAGCGGCTCTGAACCATCGTAAAGGAAACTTGGATATGTGCCAACATGTTTTTCTACCCCTTCATCGCTGAGCCAAAGTCGTTTGAAACTCCGCTGTTTTTGCTGCTGTACACCTGGATGGCGCACCCAGCCGTAGTGGTGTATGTGCGCGGGTATTGGGCGAACCTTTAATTTTTTTCCCGTTTTGCCATCAGCTTTCCGAAAGCCCTGAGCATCGCGGTAGGAAAATATCTGCTTGTTGTTCCGCACAATACGCACCTCGCGGCGGTACCAACGGCGGCTCATGCCCACAAAATCGTAGGAGCCGTAAAAATGGCGGTAGTCAAATAGCAGTCCATCAATGCTGAGATCCGATAAGTACTGCTCCATACTAGCTCGAATGGCAGGCAAATCAGCCTCATGCACGCATTCATCTCCTTGTATGTAAAAACACCAGTCGTAATCCGCTGGAATCGCCTGAAAAGCCTTGTCGGTTTCCAAGGCCAACACCCGCCCACCTTCGCGCAGGGAATCATCCCAAACCGTTTCGATGATGTGGATTTTGGGATCACCTATACTCCGCACCAGCGCCAGCGTATCATCGTCAGAGGCACCAACAGCCACCACAAAGTAGTCGCAAATGGGCAATATAGACGTGATGGCCTCCACAACCGGGTAGTCGTAGAGCAGGGCATTGCGCACAAAGGTGAATCCGGCTACTTTCATAAAAATGAGGTTTCATCAAAAAGGGTTTCATGGTTAAAGGGTTTCATGGTTTCATGGTTAAAGGGTTTCATGGTTAAAGGGTTACATGGTTGGCATTGCTTTTGGTTTTGGTGCAAAATAATGGCAAAAATACCATAAAAATCAATAGCTGATTTCCATTGGGATGCCAAACGTAGCACCAACCATGAAACCCTTTAACCATGAAACTCTTTAACCATGAAACCTTTTAATTAGTATACTATCTTTTACATAATGCCGTTTATACCTTACTTTTAGACAAAAATACTTCACATCAAACAAGAAAAATTATGAAAAACAAGCTCCTGATTGCACACCGTTGGAAGATTTTAGGCTGGCTTTTAGCCGTTCCCGCATTTATTGGCGGCATTAGTTTTGCGCTGTTTAATTTCCCAGATTATCTACAAGTAACCGTCCCGGAATGGCTGGCCCATTTTATTTGGATTGAATCATTCATGTCGGATACGCCAAACCCGACCATTTACCTTTTGGATGAAGTGATCGCTTTGTCGCTGCTGATTGGCCTGCTGCTATTGGCATTTTCAAAAGAAAAAGTGGAGGACGAGTGGATACAGCAAGTGCGTTTGGAATCATTTCAATGGGCATTTCTGGTAAATTCGCTGTTGCTGATGGCCTTTATTGTGCTTGCACACGAGTCTCCTTTTTTGAGCGTGATGGTGTACAACATGTTTACACCCTTACTGATTTTCGTAGTGCGGTTTTACTATGTGCTGTACCTGAAACCATTATTTTCAAAGAATTGAGCCATGAAAAACACGATAAGAGTAGAACGCGCCATCCTGAATATCTCCCAGGCTGAACTGGCCGATCGGGTGCAGGTGACGCGCCAAACAATCAATGCCATTGAGCTGGAAAAGTACGCGCCTTCGGCGGTGCTTGCGATGAAGATTGCGCGGGTGTTTGGGAGGCGGGTAGAGGAGGTATTTGCGTTGGAGGAGGGGGATTAAAGGGGGTACAACCCAATCCCGGCAACATCCCTTAGCACTACCTTGCCTTCCGCCAACCCCGGCAGCTCAAACGGATTGTTCCGAATAAGCCAACAACCATCAATATCCGCGAAATCGCACCGTGGTGCCAAAGTAGCCGCAGCGAGGATGCCGCAGGAGGTTTCAGTCATGCAGCCGATCATGAGCTTCAGCCCACGCGCACGCGCTGCGGTGGCGATGCGCATGCCCTCGGCCAGTCCCGTGCATTTCATGAGTTTGATGTTTACACCGTGAAAGCAATTGGCGACGCGATCGAGGTCGCTGAGGCGTTGAAAACTTTCGTCGGCGATGATGGGCAAGGGGGAGCGTTCGGTGAGCCAGGCAGCCGCATCAAGGTCGTCTTTGGGGCTGGGCTGTTCAATGAGTTGTACGTTTTGCTCGGCCAGCCAGTGTATCAAATCCAAGGCAGCATGGCGGTCAGTCCAGCCCTGGTTCGCATCGGCGTAGATGGGCAGATCGCTCAGCTCCCGGATGGTACGGATAATTTGTCGGTCGTCCTCGGAGCCCAACTTGACTTTAATAATGTGAAAATCAGCGGCTTCTGCGAGCTTTTGTCGCAGTACGGCTGGCGTATCAATACCGAGGGTAAAACTGGTAGGCGGCATGTTTTCGGGATTGGTTCCCAGTAATTGCCACAGTGGTTTGCCAAGTGTTTTCCCCCATAAATCATGCAAGGCAATATCCACAGAAGCTTTTGCCGCATTGTTACCTGGGGCAATGGCATCAATGGCTTGCATGATGGCGGAGATATTGGAAGCCGCGTTGCCGGGGCGGTTTAAATCCGTCCCAGCTTCCAATTCCAAAGAGGCCAAAACCTCCGCTGCTTTTGCCAAAAAAGCCATGGCCGTCTCCTGATTTTCACCGTAATAAGGCGGCATAGCGGCTTCGCCGTATCCAATATGTTCGCCTTGTCGAATTTCCGTCAGCACGTCATTGGTATGGGTGCGTGAGCCAGTAGCCAAGCGGAATGGGTGGCGAAGTTCGAGGAGGAGCGGGCGAGCAGATATCAACATAAAAAGGTTTCGGGTTTCAGGTTTCAAGGTTTCAGGTTGGCGTTGCCCATGGCGAAGGAGGTTTCAAGTTTCAAGGTTTCAGGTTTCCGGTTGGCGCTGCTTTTGGTTTTATGATTGAATTGAGGCAAAAATACAACACTAATTGAACCCATATTTTTCTCCCGCCAAGGGCAACGCCAACCTGAAACCCGAAATCTTGAAACCCGAAACCTCAAGCGCTAGCGTTGTTGTTTGCGAGACAAAAAAAAGCCTGTTGCACATGCAACAGGCTTTTTTTTACCGCGCAAACAACAACGCTAGCGCTTGTCTATTTTTTGAGTTGTCAAAATACGCTTCGATTTGTCGATCATTTGCACCAGGTAAACGCCTTTGGGCAGGTCACCTACGTAGTGGTATTCGCCTTTAGTGTGTTCGAACGCTTTTACTTTTTTGCCAATCAGGTTAAAAACGACGACTTGTGAAACAACGTCATTGTTATCCTCTACAGAAATATTGTCGATTGCTGGATTGGGGTAAACGGTGAGTTCTGGTTTTAAAGCGTTTGATTGTTGTGCTTGCAGCGCGAAACCTCCCAACATAAGCACTAAAACGAGTAAGATTTGTTTCATAGATTTGAGATTACGGTGTTGGGTCGGTTAAAAAAGTAGGTAAACATTTGGTTCAATAAGCAGAAAAAGATGATTGGTTGTTGAAACTGAGGGCAATTTAAGGATAAAAACCAATGCGCCCTGAATTTTGTTTACGTACTTTGGTAATATTTAACGTTTCCAGGGCAATAAACGTGCCCCTTTGCTTTCCGTTCACAATAATTACTTACCTGTCCTTTCGTAAAACAAGCCGCTCATCCCGGTTTCCCTCCAATAAATCAAAATAGCGCATGCGCGTATTTTTTTTTCTCAAAACGACTTGGGTGATGCTCACTGTCTGTACCCGGCCACCCCTTTCCATCACATAATCGTATTCGGGGTCGCCAACGCTGCCTGTCTTGTGCAGCTTTATCAAGGCTCGTGGATCGGGCGATCTTTTTAGTTTCCAGGAGGCAAGCCATTGACGAAATACCTGCTCCCTTTTTACCTGCATGTCATCGGGATATAGGGTGGCTGAACACCAGAAATGCGCTTCGTTTGGCGCGAGGTTTTTGCGAAACTTTTCGATGCCGTCCCAGCGAAACGTTACCACTTGATCGGGCTGAAAAAACAAAAAAGTAAACGGCTCAATACCTTCCAGATCGTAATGCTGAAAAAAATCGTCGGGGTTTTCAAATTCAAAAAAATCAAGCATCATAAGGCCGCGGCTGCGACGGTATGGCGGCGTGCGCTTGTGCAAAGCAAAGGCACCATTGAGCAAACAGGCTGTTTTCCCGCTTTCCGCCGTCACAATCCAGGTGCCGCCTGCTGTAGCATCACGTGGAAAAAACAATACATCGCCACCCCTCGTTCGCTGGCTTTCAATGGCGTACAGCGAACGAGACGGGGCCTCGTCACGATTGTGGGTGAGGGTAAAGCCGTTGCGGGTGGGGAGGTAAGTAACGGTGCACATCTATTTTTTATACATCGCAAAGCTTGCAATCCCCATCCGCTGCAAAAAATGACAAAACGAAACCCGTAAAACCCCCAAACCGTACTTCATACTGCGCTGAAAGTTGATGCTCGAAGCTTCTTCGAAGTACTTCGTGGGGCAGGTCACTTCGCCAATGTCGTAGCCCGCATACACAATCTGCGACAGCATTTCATTGTCGAACACGAAATCGTCGGAGTTCAGGTTGAAGTTGATGCCTTCCAATACCTCGCGGCTAAAAGCGCGATAGCCCGTATGGTACTCCGACAGTTTGTAGTGGATCAACAGGTTCTGCGAAAAGGTCAGAAACCGGTTGGCAATATACTTGTACAGCGGCATGCCACCCCTACGCGCGCCCATGCCCAGGATGCGCGAGCCCAGCACCACCGGATACAAATCTTCACCGATGATATTCACCATGCTGGGGATCAGTTTCGGGGTGTACTGGTAATCGGGGTGCAACATAATTACGATGTCGCCACCAATGGCCAAAGCCTTGTTGTACAGCGACTTCTGATTGCCGCCATAACCTTTGTTTTTCTCATGCACAATGACGTGCTGGATGCCCAGCGATCGGGCCAGTTCAGCCGTATTGTCGCGGCTGTGGTCGTCACAAAGGATAACCTCATCCACCAGATCGAAAGGGATCTCACGGTATGTTTTTTCCAGCGTTTTGGCTGCGTTGTAAGCAGGCAAAACGACAACAACTTTTTTTGATTTATACATTCAACTGGGTCAAACTTTGTTCTTAGACTTGGTTGCTGCCTTGGTGGCGCCTGTAGCTTTAGTAGCCGATTTTGCGGGCTTTCTTGCAGCAGTGGTGTGTTTGGTGCCACCACCAGGCTTGAGGATATCGAGACCTGCACCGGCTTTGGCAGCTTTGGCTGTTTTTTCGTCTTTGCCCGCTTCAGCTTCTTCAGCTTTTTGCGCTTCTGCTTCGCGTTTAGCCTCCTCCAAAATGCCGTTTTGGAGCATAAAATTGAACCACTTGATGCACTTTTTGATGTCGTTAATGTGCACCCGGTCCTGATCGTGGTCGGGCAGAATTTGGGTGAAATAAGCGCGCAAATCCGGGCTGGAAGCATTGACATCGGCGGGTGGGATGGCCTCGTGCTGATCATACATTTTTTCAAACACCTCCACCAATGGCACGGTTCCCTCACCGTCATCGGCATTGGTATAAATGGCCACGGTAGCAAGCGGAGTCACTTGTCCCTGGCGAGCCGAAACAAAGCGCGTACGCCCTTCCTTGCGGTCTTCAATAATCACACCATCGGCGCGGCTGGTCACGAGTTTGTGTACGCCGGGAACACCCGACACTACGAGATACTTATCTAAGTTCATGTTGAATAGGTTTCAAGGTTTCAGGTTTCAAGGTTTCAGGTTTCCGGTTAAGGGTTGTTACGCTTGGCTTTGGTCATAACATAAACCAAGCAATTGAACCCTTAACCGGAAACCTGAAGCCTAGAAACCAGAAACCAATTTTTAAACAGTCATTATTTCTTTTTCCTTGGTGCCCACCACTGTATCGGTGCGCTCCACGTATTTGTTCACAAGATCCTGCAATTCAGTCTCTTTGCGTTTTCCAATATCTTCTGGAAGACCATCTTTTACGGATTTTTTTATTTGGTCGAGGGCTTTATGCCTGGCACCGCGAATACCAACCTTACATTCTTCGGCGGCAGCTTTAGCCTTTTTTACCAATTCTTTGCGCCGCTCTTCAGTAAGTGGCGGTATAGAAAGCCGTATCACTTCCCCATCGTTGGCTGGCGTGATGCCCAGGTTTGCGTTGATGATGACACGTTCAATGGCGCTCAGCATATTGCGTTCCCAAGGTTGAATCAGGATGGTGCGGGCATCAGATACCTGGATGTTGGCAATCTGCGCAACGGGGGTTGGTGCGCCATAATAATCTACCTGCAGGTCGGTGACCAGTGAGGTGGAAGCTTTGCCGGTGCGCAATTTTGCGAGCTCATGGTCGAGGTGTTCCAGGGCTTTTTCCATGTGCGCCTGTGCCTCAGCGATTGATTTGTTAACTTCTTCCATAAATTTTAATGTTCGTTACTTCATTGGTTTGGTGGTCTGGGGGCGGGGTTAAAACCAATAAGTTATCCTTTTCAGGCTCCAAAATCCCCAATGAGAAACTATTTCCAAGTGCAAAGGTCATAAGTTTTATGAAAAACAACGTTGAAAATATGTGTTGACGTACCTTCGGCCTTGCCATGCCCGAATTGCAGGAAATAAAAACGACACTTTCCAGGATTGATAAACTGGAACGAGACATCGGTCTCAAGCAATTGCAAATCAATAGTTTGCTGACCATCACGCAAGCCATCAACGAAAATGTGCCTGCGGACGACCTATTCCGCATGTACGGCGCTTTCCTCCGTTTTGAAATGGCCATTCGTAAAATGGCCCTCTTTTTCCGCGAAGGTACGGCTTGGGAGTGTAAGGCATCCTCCGGCGTAGCAGAAGATTTGCTCCTTAACGACATCACGGTCGACCTCGACAAGATACGGACAACCCAGGGACTGAGCGAAAACACCCACCCACTTTTGAGCGAATTCGACTTGGTGATACCTGTAATGCACAAAAACACGGCCATTGCTTACGCATTTCTTGGCGGTTTCCGCGATGAAGACGATGTGTACAGCAAGGTACAATTTGTCACCACGATCACCAATGTCATTGCCGTTGCGATTGAAAACAAACGGCTATTCAAGACACAAATCCAGCAGCAGATCGTCAACCGTGAGGTGGAACTTGCCGCTGAAATCCAGCAGGCATTGGTGCCAAGCCGATTGCCTTCCGGTAAAGACTACCAGTTGTCGAGCATCTACAAGCCACACTTTGCCGTGGGCGGCGACTATTTCGATGTGGTGGAATTTCCCGACGGGCAAATTGCGTTTTGTATCGCTGATATTACCGGGAAGGGGGTGTCTGCTGCTTTGCTGATGGCTAATTTCCAGGCCAACTTCCGCGCCCTGGTATCGCGCAAGCCTGCCCTGGAAGAGTTGGTACACGACATGAACGCCGCTGTATTCAACGTGACAAAAGGGGACAAGTTCATTACTTTTTTCATCGCCAAATACGAGTCGGCCACCCGAACGCTGCATTATGTGAATGCCGGCCATACCCCGCCCATCCTGATTACCAATGGCGAAGCCATACCGCTCAAAAATGGCTGTACCTCGTTGGGCTGGCTGCCCGAACTGCCGTTCCTGGAACTCGGTGGTATGTGCCTGACCGATGAGGCGATCATCTTTACTTATACCGATGGCCTGACGGAAGTGCGGAACAGCGCGGGCGATGAATTTGGTGAAGACCGCCTGATTCCATTCCTGGTGGAGCACTGCGATTTGGACGCTAAAGCATTAAATACGGTGTTGTTAGAGCACGTTGAAGCTTTTCGCGGCCGTGAGCCCTGGCCAGATGATATTACCGTGTTGACGTGCAAGGTTTTTTGAGCCTTGAACAGCTGTTTAATACGATTGTATATTCTCCACATTAATTTTTACCAATATAAAATCTACCCTTTTGAAACAACGCTTCAAAGTATCACTTTTTGCTGCTTTTTTCGCTTTTGCAACGGCCTCATTTGCGCAAATCAGTTTTGGTGTAAAAGCTGGCCTTAACCTGGCCAATGTCATTACTGATGATGAGAATGCTCCCGAACCGAAGATTGTTCCGACATTCCAGGCAGGTGTTGTGCTTGACTTTGGCTTGACAGAAAACATTGCTATTCAGTCCGGAATTTCATTACAAGGAAAGGGCTACCGGACGGAAGACGCAATTCTCGGCCAAACAATAAAAACAAAAGCTGATGTATTCTATTTGCAAGTACCAGCACACCTACTTTACAAGGGGAATGGCTTCTTCATCGGTGTTGGCCCCTACGTAGGAGTTGCCGTTTCAGGTAATTACAGAACGGAGTTGCTCGGCAAAAAAGAAACAAGAACAATTAAAATTGGCGATACGAATAATGATGATTTGACGCCACTTGATATTGGGCTCGGGGCTCAAGTTGGTTTAAATATTGGGTCTATTCGCATTGGTGCCGGATATGATTTTGGGCTCGCCAACTTGGTTCCTAAAGAATCGTTTAACAGAGATAATGTAAAAATTTCGGCCTCGGTGATCAATGTTTTTGTCGCGTACCTGTTTATCGAATAGAAATTTAAGCATAAAATACCCATATTATGAAACACGACGAGCCTTTCAAAATATCCGTCAACGAACAACACAGTTTCGATCTGCTCCCCGTAGCGGCGAAAGACCTGGACATTGTCCCGGAAGCTGACGGCAGTTTTCATATCCTGCACCAGGGAAAATCTTTCCGTGCAGAGATTTTGGAACTTGACCATGAAGCGCGGAAATTTGTCCTAATGATCAATGGTGATCGGTTTGCGGTAAATATTGCCGACCACTACGACCGCCTGATACAACAGCTTGGCCTCAATGCAGGCAGCAGCCAAAAAGCCAATATCGTGAAAGCGCCCATGCCCGGGCTGGTGCTCAGCCTGCTGGTGGAGCCTGGACAAAAGGTTGCCAAAGGTGATCCTTTGCTGATCCTCGAAGCCATGAAAATGGAAAACGTACTGAAGGCAGCAGCGGATGGGGAGGTGAAAAGCGTTCAGGTGAAGCAGGGGGCAGCGGTGGTGAAGGGGCAGTTGTTGATAGAGATGCTGTAAGGGGTTTCAGGTTTCAGGTTTCAAGGTTTCAGGTTTACGCGATTGGTTGGTTGCCTTGAAATTCTATTTCAAATTTAACAACAGATCGTGTAAACCTGAAACCATGAAACCTTTTTTTCGTTACTGCATGAAACACATTTCAAAATTAATTCTCCTCCTGGCCCTTTGCCT
>JBBRWA010000051.1:0-26059 GCA_038246345.1 Chitinophagales bacterium | reverse complement strand
ATTGCGGGAAAATACCTGGAAAATGGTGCTTTACCTGTTGGCTTGTGGGGTAAAAGCAGAGAACCTGTTTATTCAAAGCCTGGTGCCGGAACATACCGAGTTGTCCTGGATATTGAGCTGTACCACCAGCTACGGCGAATTAACGCGCATGACGCAGTTCAAAGACAAGGTAGATCAGCTGCACGATACCGACAAGGATGCTTTTGTGAGCGCGGGCCTATTCGCCTATCCCGTGCTCCAAGCTGCTGATATTTTGATTTATCACGCAGATTATGTGCCCATTGGGAAAGACCAGGAGCAACACCTGGAGCTTTCGCGCAACATCGCGCAGCGTTTCAACTTCCAGTTCGGCAAGGAGTATTTTATTCACCCGGAGCCATTGTATACCGAAACACCGAAGATACTTTCGCCTTCCGATCCTAACCGGAAAATGAGCAAAAGCCTCGGCGAGAAGCACTATATCAACCTTTTTGGTGAAGAAGACCGCGTGCGCAAGCAAATCAAATCGGCAGTGACGGATACAGGTGAGGCAGTTGCCGGAGAAATGAGCGCAGGGGTGAAAAACCTGTTCGAGCTCCTGCGTGCCTGCGAAGCCATGTCAGCCCACAATTCATTGATGGACGACTATACTACCGGCGCACTCAAGTATTCCGACCTAAAGGCAGCAGTTGCCGATGCGGTTGTTGGATTGATAAACCCATTCCGGGAGCGATTTATAGAGCTTCAGGCCGATAAAAAGACGGTGAAAAGCATGATTCAGGAATCCAGTGCAGAAACGCGGAAGCGGGCGCAGCAGACGTTAAGGGAGGTGCGGGAGATTACTGGGTTGGGTTCGTAGAAGGGATAAATTGAGACTTGATTTCGGTTCTCTAGCGTTTGTAGACAAGTCAAAACCTAGCTAGAATCAATTGGCAAAGCAGTTGCTCCTATTTTATTTCCATATTGAATACCAAGCAGTTGTGTCATTCCGAGCGCAGCGAGGAACCTGACTCTATATCCTAACCCAGGTTCCTCGCGCTTGGAATGACACGCCAGCTTGGTATTTCATTATAATTTAAAGTTGGTGCCAGCCAATCTGAAGATATGTACAAATGCTAGGTTTAAAGAAAACCTAGGAGGTTTAACGCTCGCGTTATTTAACCAGTTTCCCTGCACAAATTTGTACGCCCCGGTCGGAGCATCTGTAAAAATAAGCCGCCTGAGGCAATGCTTTTACCGATAAGAACATACTTGCGTTGCCAGCCTCAACGGCCTTGATCCTGCGCCCTTCTATGTCAAAAAGCTCAAACAAATAGGGCTTCTCAGATGCTGGAAGGCTCAAAAAATCATTGAAAGGGTTTGGCCCAATGGCAATACTGCTCGCGCTGCTTATATCCGGTTCATTTGTAGCTACAACGCCATCGATACCTGTTTTTAATAAAAAAGCATCGCCATCCTGGGTGCCGGGCTTTGTGTGTCTTGAGCCATACATTATCATACCGCCATCTGGTACGCCTATGACACCATACATGCTATAGTACATATCTCCGCCATAGTACTTCACCCAAGCAGGCTTAAAGGTTCCAGGTTCCAGTTTTGTCAACATAAACCAAGATACATAACCATTGAAAATGTAATGGAGCAAGCTGAAATTTGGATTTCCTCCGACATATACATCCCCATTGGCAGCTACGGCGATAGCTTTATTAAAGGCTGGGTAATTAATTGTATCGCCAGCCATCCCGACTTGATACAATACTTTTTTTTCCAGATTGGTACCCAAAACGCCGATCCCAATATTCTGGCTTTCGTTGTATGGTGGCTCAAACACCAGCAGAGTTGTCTTCAAAGGTGAAGGATGACTGTGCGGAGGCATGCGCTAGAAAAAATAGCGCTAAAAACATAGGGAAGATGATTTTTTGATGGATCATGGGTAGGCTGGGTTTATTACATTATGTAAAAGAACGCTTTCTTCGTATTTTCCGGCCTCTTTTCCAGAAAATAACAAAATGCACCCTCGTTTATACCTATTTTTCCTGCTTCTTGCCCTGTTTTTGTCACCCAAAAACGCGCAAAGCCAGTGCGATCCCTTTTTCCCAAAAGCCCTCAGCCCCCGCACGGCGAATTATGATATAAACGTGACACTCGACGACCCCAGTAAAACCATCGAGGCCACACAGACCATCCGCTTTACGAATCAGTCGCCCGTATCCATAGCTGCCGTGCAGTTGTACCTGTACCTCAATGCTTTTAAAAACACGGAGTCAACTTTCCTGCACGGGGCACCCAATATTTTCGGACAAAGCTTTACCGACCGCAGCCAATCGGAATGGGGCTGGGTAAATATCCAGCAATTTGAACAGGAAAACGGCAGCGAGCGCAGCAACCTGAATGCCCACATGCGCTACATCCAACGCGACGACGGCAACAAAGCCGATCAAACGGTGCTGGAAGTGGGTCTAGAGAAGCCCTTACAGCCGGGCGAAACAGCGGTGTTCCAGCTCAAATGGAAGGCGCAAATGCCGCGCACCATTGCCCGCGCCGGGTATAGCAAGGACTTTTACCTATTTTGCCACTGGTTCCCACAAATGGGCGTTTTTGAGCCAAATAATGAGGGCGTATGGGGCTGGAATTGCCACCAGTTTATGCGCCAAACGGAATTCTACGCTGATTTTGGCGTGTATGATGTACGCATTACCACTGCCGATAAATTTGTGATGGGCGCTTCTGGCTGTCTCGTCGAGGAAAAAAACAACGGCAACGGCACTACCACCCGGCATTACCACGCCGAAGACGTGATTGATTTCGCCTGGTCGGTGTATCCTTATTTCCAGGTTATGGAAGATCGCTGGAAGGAGGTACAAATTCGCCTGTTGATTCCCCCGGAACACGCCGCCATGGGCCCGCGCTACCTGCACGCCCTGAAATTTGCCCTGGAATACCTGGATCAACACGTTGGAAAATATCCCTACCCAAGCATTACGGTAGTAGATCCGCCTTTCCACGGACTGCGCTCCGGCTTGATGGAATACCCCACCTTTATCACGGCAGGTACTTTTTACGGTACGCCGACAAACTTCCACAATTCAGAATCATTGGTGGTGCATGAGTTTGTGCATCAGTACTTTATGGGTATGGTGGCGTCCAATGAGAAGGAAGAACCCTGGCTGGATGAGGGCTTTGTCACCTACTTTGAAGACCGGATCATTGATGCAGCCTACGGCGAAAAACGCTCTTTAGTGGATGTGTTGGGCTACCGTTTCGACAACCGCGAGCTGAGTCGCCTTGAATATACCACCATGCGCAACCCGCGCGAAGGCACGGTGGCGCGCCCGGCCTGGATGTTTTCGGAATCGAACCGCAAGACGTTGATTTATAGTAAAACGGCAGCCACCTTGCGCACTGTACAAGCGCTGGTGGGCGATGCCAAAATGGATGAAATCATCAAGGCGTATTTCGAAAAATGGAAGTTCAAGCATCCGCGTGGCCATGATTTTATGGCCGTGCTGAAGACCGAATTGAGCATGGAACCGGATACTGCTTTTGCAAACCAAGTGTACAACCTGTTTCACACCAGCATCTACAGTGCGGTGGTGTTCGACTACGCCGTCACCGATATTTCCAATGAAAAGTTGTTGGCGCCGCAGGGCATTTTTGGGGATGTTCCCGCCAGTTTTACGTACCAGGACGGCAGCGGACCTCGGCAAACACTGTCCAAGGTAGAGCTGCACCGCAAGGGCGACTGGGTATTTCCGGTAGAGCTATTGGTGATTTTTGAAGATGGCAGCACGAAGACCCTGCATTGGTCGGGAGAAGAAGGCGCGAAGATTTTTGAGTTTTTTGATGGCCCTAAAATCGTGTCGGCACAAGTGGATCCGCAGTACAAACTCGCTTTGGATGTGGATTGGAACAACAACAGCATGACGTTGCAGCCGGAAACAGCGGTGCTGTGGAAGTATGGGGCGAAGGTGGTTTTTTGGATACAGAATATGATGCAGGTGGTGAGTTTCTTGGGGTAGGGGTATTTAAACACATAGACACATAGGGACATAGAAAACATAGGGGGCACGCTTTTGGCTCTTCGGATGATTTAGACCAAGAGCATCTCGTCGTTGTGGCTTTGTGGCTTTGTGTGAGACTTTTTTTTGGTGTATCGGGCACAACGTCTGGCATTGTGTGAAATAAGTCTTTTCAAAAAAGCTAGGGGTCACTCATATTTCAATTCCAATGAAAAAATTTATAAAAATATTCCTGACAATTGTATTGGCAATAGTCCTTTTCAAAGAATGGCGTTTCGGTATGGATTGACCCGAGTGTTAGCGACTGTTTGGGCATTGATCGCGTTTCACCGGAAACTGACTAGTGGTCCTGCAAGTCAGTTTCGACGGGTGAATACTTACTAGGCAAGAGTCGTTTTTTACAAAAAATGTATCGTGGGAATTGGTTGTCCACAGTGTTACTTGGGCCGTGGGCGAGCTTTGACAACTATTTATTCGCTCTTGTTCGGAATATATTGCTTGCTTTCCAATATTATTCATGCACTATTTTAAATATTGAGTTCTCCCCATTTACCCAAACCTTCAACAAATAAACCCCCGCCACCTTTGGCAGTTCCAGCGGAAGCAAGCGTTCGTTTTCCAAGGAATACTGGCTTACAAGCTGCCCCATTGCATTGTACACCATTACCGTTGCCAAAGGCACCACTTCTCCAAAATCTACCTGCACACCACCCTTCGTTGGGTTGGGAAATACGCTGATGCTTTTTACCAGGCTAATCTGACCCACACTGCTTACAATGGCAGATTCTTTAGCACCCAAATCAGGCAGATTACCCTTGTAGTCGTAAAACCCTTTTATCAGCACGCCTTTATTAATCATCGGGCTTGTAGCGGCCAGTTCAAAACCGCCAACATCGGTGGAGCTGAATTGCGGATCCAATTGAAAAGGTGTACTAAAACTGATCTTGTTGCTGCCCGTAATGCTGCGCAACTGCGTTTCAATGTCCGTCACCGCAAAAACATCGTGGCAAGTGTATTGGCCGTGAATTTCCTTGATGACGAACAGGGGCGCGGCGGCGTTTTCGCTGAAATAATTGTCGTGTTCCGAGGAAAGCTGGAAGGTATTCTTGTTCAAAAATCCCTGGAAATAGCCCAGGTGTTTGTTGGCCGAAACAAAGATGTTGTTGACGAAATAAGTGTTTTTCCACTCGCCTTCCCAAAGTGTATAGGAAAACCCCAGGCTGTCATCGCTGAAAAAGGTGTTGTTGAAAAAATACAGATTTGAAGCGTTGGCGCCGCCGGGCCCGGAGCCGGAATTGGTTTTGATGCCGATGCCTTGTGAACGATAAGCTGTTGGCGGGGCGCATTCAATAAAATACGGGTCGTCCTGTTCATTGTGTCGGCCCTGCATGTGGTGTACGGTATTGCGGTAAAAATAGCGCGGCCCGATCATTGGCGGTGCGATGGAAAATCCCGCCATGGGCCGTACGATTTCGTTGTTCCAGACACGAAGGTTGCACCAATTGCCATCGCATTCAATGGCATCGAAATTATCCAAGATCACATTGTCATTGATGTCGACTTCTTCCATCAGTGCTGTCTCAAAACTGCCGACTACCCCGGAACCGGTGCCTGCAAACTGGTTGTTGCGAATGGTAATGTTACTGCCTTCCGTAAACAAAATAGCGCCCGTCTCCGAGCCCCTGCCCATGGTCGTTGGGAAAAATGCCGAAAAATCGTTCGATTTCTTAATCATCGCATGCGACCACATCCCGCTTTGGTGGGCTATCCTGCAATGTTGAACCAGAATATCGCGACAATAACCGCTGAATGAAATATTGGAATTGTTGTTCTCCAGCGTGCAGCGGTCAAATTGCACCTGGTTGACGTTCCGCATGTCAAACGCGATGCCCGTATAGGCATCAAAGCCGTTGATATTGGATTTGGCGATGTTCTTCACCGTGATGCCCTGGAATTTCAGGTGCGCGTTTTTACTGTTGCCATACACTGTCAGAAAACGGAATGCTTTGGACAATACTACCGTTGCAGCATTCGGATCAGTGCCTGCCTCGGTTTTGATTCTAATGATGCTGCCGTCGCGGGTAAAGCCATCCGTTTCCAGATTCAGACTCAGTAGGTTGTAATTGCCGAAAAGGATTTCAGCCGTTGTTGTGGGGTATGGATAAAGTATTTGCCCGTTGAGCAGGCAGAGATTGGTGAAATCAGTGCCAGAAGGCAGGGCAGCGGTGTACAATTTCGGGTCGTTGACATGTTGTGTCCACACCAACGGCGCGGAATGACCGCCATCAAAAACGGGCTGCGCGCCGGGAGCCGCCAGAAATTGAATGGGGTTGTTTTCACTACAATCCGTTTGAATGGTCAGGGCCATGTTGAAATCGGCATACAGGCCATCTTTGATCATAACCGTGCTGCCACAACCTACAGCTCCCGACGCCAGCAACGCCTTGATATTCCCCGGTTGCGCCTCGGTGTACGCGGTGCCGCTGCCATTGGGCGCTACCCATTTCACATTGTTGCCAGGGTTAAAACTTGGGCTTGGGAGCGTTGCAATATAATAATCTGGAAAAGTATAGCTGGAAATTGCGGGAATGGAATCAAGCAACCTGACCCGTACGTAGTACGCCGTATTTTCTTCCAGGAGCATCAAACTGCCCCGGAACTGACTTCCACCTTGCACCCGAACCCGATCGGCATCAAAGCCATCGAGCCAATCGTTTGTGCCCGATTTTCGGTATTGCAGGTAGCAGTGCCCCGTTTCATCGGTATCGTAAATATTGTCCAGGCTAACTTTTACCCCAATGCTGTTGTACATGGGCTGCAGGGAGAGGTTCTGGGCAAAGCTTGGGGTAAGGGAACAAACAAGGGCTAGGAGTGCGATGATTTTTTGCATGGTGTGCTGATATTTTTGGTGAAAATACGGGTTAATGTGGAGGTACTGCATTTACCTTTCCACCGGGCTTGCGTCAAAAGGCTTGGCAATAAAAAACGAAAAAATTGTAATTTCGTTCGAGCGTTAGACCTTCCAGGTTTTAAAAACCTGGAAGGTCTTGGCCAAGAAAAATGAAATCAAGTTTGGCGACATTTTCAACACCGACCCTTTTGCCCCCCACAGATTCAATTTATCAAATAACATCATGAACAAATCATTCGTACTCATTTTTAGCGCCACGATGTTGGTGGCAAGCTGCGGCGGCGATACACCAAAACATGAACCCGCTAGAGAAGCTCCGGCAACCGAACCTGTGACTACTGTCAACCCTCCAGCAGCGGTAAGCGTACATGACAGCGCGCAACAGTTTGAAGCAGACGCAAAAAATGTGCTGTTAGGCATTTGGGTGGGTGAAATGAGCGGCAAAAAGCTGAGCATCGTTATTGAAAAAATTGGCGAAAACACGCTCAGCGGGTACAACATCCTCGGTACAAACCGCCGCGATGTAAAAGGAACTTTTAAAGATGGTTCCTGGGACATTCCCTGCGGCAAAGCATTCGAAGCCACACTCAACGAACCCGGAGACGACAAATATGATGGCGTATTTTCCATTAAATTTGTCGGGTACGAAGACCTGGAAGTACTCGACGGCGGCCCGGAATGCAAGGGAAATCTAAAAGGGGTAGAGGCAATTGGGACCTGGACTTCGAATGCTACCAAAAAAGTGAAAGACATTATGTTAACGAAGCAATAAATAACCCATGACTTTTGACCCAAACAAATACAAAATCTCCACCTGGAAAAGCTGGAAAATGCTACACTGGATCCTCAATCCAGCAATTGCCCTGACTGAATTGGGCTTTGGCCAAAGAGTCCCCAAAATATTTTTGGAAGATAAAACCGCTAAAAAGCCATTAATAGAACGCAGCTATATCCCTTGCCCGCATTGTGGCACCATACACGATCATAGAACCTGGTCACTGCAAAACAATACCCTTTTTCAGAACTGGTTCGGATTGTACTGTCCTCATTGTGGACAAATTATTCCGTGCATCATAAACTGGCTAAGTTTCCTCCTACTTTGCCTGAGCTATCCCACTTGGGGCTGGTTCCAAAAAGATATGAAAAGCAAATGGCTGGAAAAACAACCCGCACGTTTTACGAACCTGGACTTGGAGAAAGTCGCCAACCCTTTTGAACACAATGGGTGGATAAAACAAGGCTTGAACTGGGGGATTTTTATGTATGTTTTCATGGGAATTTTATTCCCGCTCATGCTTCGGGAACCTATTACCGGGGTTCGGTTACTTTGGCAAATTCCCTACTGGGGCGCGGCTGGATTAGGATATGGCTACATAATGCGGTGGCATTTCAATAAGCAAGCGAAGAAGCAAGCCGCAGGGAAGGAATAGACCCTGGATGGGCGCAGGAAGAAGCATTTAGCTCGGTGCAGATTGAATGGGGGATAGGGTCGGTGATGGCGGCGTGATGTTCAGGGTGCTTTACTATTATGAAACTTCCATTGCGGAAAACCAGCTATTACTGCTTCACCACACGAAATGTCCAGGCCCCATTTGCATCCGCAATCCTTACATAATAAATACCCGGTTGCTGCATTGACAAATCAATCGTCTGCACAGTGCCTGCTGTTTTGAACGAATCATCGGCCAGCATCAACCCTCCAAGGTTGTCAAATACTTGCAGCGAAGTAATGGTGGTGCCCGCACAAGTTATGTGCAACAAATCATGGGTAGGGTTGGGCGCGACCAGTATGTTGACCAAAGGTTGTGGCGAAAAAATGGAAGACGCGATGGTCACTTCAACCATGTCGGAACCTGTGCAACCTTCTGCAGTTGTTACAGTGACGCTATACGTTCCGGGTGTATTGACCAGTATGGTCGCAGTCGCAGCACCCGTTGACCATACATAAGTCAGGCCAGGGTCTGTGGCATCAAGGATGGTATCCTGGCCCGTCGCCAATACGATATCCGCACCTAGGTTGACGATAGGTAATGCGAGCACTTCAACAACCGGGTTGGCGGAACCCGGCATACAGCCCGTTGCTGAGCCGATAACGGTATAAATGCTTGTCATGGTTGGGCTTACCGTAATGCTGTTGGTGGTGGAGCCATTGCTCCAGAGGTAGGAATCAGCGCCTGAAGCACTCAGGACAGCGGACTCTCCGTTGCAAATAACCGCGTCATCTACGATTACAACAGGGCTTTGGTTTACGGTAACAGTGACAACTGTCGGTGCGGAAGCATAGCCAGCCGTTTTGCCAATAAACGGTGTAGGTGGTGGTTGCGGATGGCATCACCGTGATGCTGTCTTCTTCTGCTCCGTTGCTCCACTTGTAGGAAGTGGCACCAGTTGCAGTTAGTAGTAACGGATTGGCCGGCGCAAATAGTAGGGTTGTTCACGGTCACAACGGGGGTTGTTATGGTCGTTGGGCAGCCCTCAGGGAAATATCGATCAATGATGTTTTCCATAGCTTCTACCGCCAGTGCGCCATGTGTTTCATTGTATAGCGGAAGCCAAATATTGTACCAGCCTGATCCATAATCGGGGTCTACGCCAGCAGGGACGGCTCCACCGAAAAAGGCCGCCGCATGGGTTGCAAATTCGGCATTGTTCAGGGGGATAATTGATTAATTGAATATTCCTTAATTTTGTAAGAACCTACACTCCCGACGGGCTACAACTGCGATCCCGTCGGGATTAATTTTAATAAAAGATGAACAATTATCATTTTCACGTCGCCCTTTTTCTCTTTTTCAGCAATTTTGCTTTCGCCCAGCCAGACACCATTTTGGTCGGCTACTCCTCCAACGATATAGGGTCTTCCCTGATCAATGAGATGACGATACTTTCTAATAACAAAATTGCCTTTACCCAAAGCACTGTTTCAGGCTATAAAGCTTTTGTTACAGATGAAAAAGGGCAAACGATTCATCAACGAAATTTGGCTTCTGTTGATGGGTACACCATTAGTTCCAGTTCTTTCATTTTTGATGACACGACCAGGTATGTCTACATCGGAAACGCTACCCGTGATGGCAAACGATTCTTTATCGCTTATTCCTTGGATACAACGTTGCAAGAAATAAAGCTCATTGACACCGTTCAGGTAGAGAATGATGTGGCGGTGTTTACGAATATGATGAAATACAATCATTATAAGTCAGTCTGGGAGGGCTTTGGCTATGGCCGAACCGTATCGACGTCTCCTATAACCACTTATATCTGCTATATTGGATTGGATGAAAACTACAAGTTCACAAAATTTGAGCGCTTGAAAGGCGATTACCTTAAGAGTTTCGTACTTGAATCCCTATGGATTGAATCTTTAGGCCGTTATTTTATAAAGCTATTTGGTGATTACTCCCTGATCGTTGACGCAGGGTTCAATGTTGTAAAAGAAGTTGTCGGTATAACCTTGGTTTATGAATTCAATGGCACGCACATCACTTCATTGGGTATGCACAATTGCCTTGAGGCAGGCGGAAGCAGGATATTTTGTTATGCTAAAGAAAATTTTAACTGGCCTTATAATGCAGCATTTGCTACACTGGCATCTTGAGGTTCGACCAACAGATAACTTCAAATACCACTGATGCAGCTTTTTGCTTCGACCTGCCGATCAACCTGCCATCCGGGTTTTATGCTGCTGAGGTGTTATTTCCCGATGGGCATCTTGCCGTCCGAAAACTTGTAGTTGGGAGTAAATAAAAAGGCATAACACTATTGAGGAAAAAATACTTCCAAACAAAAAGCGCCACAGCGATGCATCATCACTGTGGCGCTTCAAATATTAATTTGATCAAATAACGCTGGCCTCAATCGGGTAAATACAATCGCCTCATTCCCACCAACGCCATCATTATCAAATTATCTCATTATCAAATTATCAAATTATCAAATTAATTTTTCCGTGCGGCGCTTTTGTAGCGCTTCCCAACTTCCTCCCAATTCACTACATTCCAAAATGCCGTCACATAATCAGGCCGGCGGTTTTGGTAGTTGAGGTAGTAAGCATGCTCCCAAACATCAATACCGAGAATAGGGTGGCCTTTTTTGTCGGCTACGTCCATCAGCGGGTTGTCCTGGTTGGGGGTGGAGGTGATGAACAGGTCGTCGTTCGCATCGACGCAGAGCCAGGCCCAGCCGGAGCCAAAACGGGTAGCGGCAGCTTGTGCGAACTCCTTTTTCATGTCCTCGAAAGAGCCAAAGTTCTTGGTGATCTTGGAAGCGACATCGCCTGTGGGCTCGCCGCCGCCATTGGGCGACATAATTTCCCAGAAAATAGAGTGGTTCCAGTGGCCGCCGCCGTTGTTGCGGATGGCTGCGGGGAGTTTTGAAATGTTGGCGAGCAGATCTTCGAGGCTTTTGCCTTCGTGCTCGGTGCCTTGCACGGCAGCGTTGAGGTTGTTCACATAACCTGCATGGTGCTTGTCATGGTGGATTTCCATGGTGCGGGCGTCCACATGCGGTTCGAGGGCGTTGAAAGCGTAGGGGAGGTCGGGAAGTGTAAATGCCATAATTGGTTTGTTTTTTTAGTTAAGGTGGATGGGTTCTTGGGGGGAGCTATTACTATTGAAACAGGGCGGGGCTAAAGAATGTTCATGCGCCAGCATTGGTTTGCACTTCGATGACCACCTCATTTTTCAGAAAACAGGCAGCATCCCTCAAACAAAGCTCCCGCCCCAATAGAAATCCTTGAAAGCTGATCTTGGTTGGTATCTGCCGACAAGCTGATAATCTGTCAAACCAATCGAGGTCGCTCGACTTTTTAACTGATTCAAATCTGGTTGGCTAGGTGTTTCTTTGACTTCAACAGCTATTTTTTCATTCCAGATAAAATCAATCTCGCTTCCGCTAATTTTTTGGAAATATTGAATCTTACCTAGACGGGCCAGTTGTAGTGCAATAGCATTTTCAAATACTTGACCGCTGCTTACTTGAGCCAATTCTTGTAATATCCCTGTGTCAGCAAGGTATAGTTTAGGTTGTTTCGCGATAGCACGGTCAATATTTTTTGAAAAAGCACCTACAGGCAAGGTAAAATAGGTATATTCCAACAAACTCAGGTAATCCTTGACTTTGTTACGGTTAATGCTAAGCAGTGCTGAAAGTTTGGTCATATCAAGACGGCTCCCTACCCGACCAGCCAACATTCGAACGAGGCTCAATAATATTTGATAACGCTTGGTATCTGTGGAACTAATTGAATTTCATCAAGAGCAATTACGGCGGGTTTAGAAAAATCTACGCCTTCAATAGCAATGTTAATTTCAATATCGCGGTAATTGGTTTGATTCAATATAACCCGAATTTCAGCCCGTTCAAGGTCGAGGTAAACCTTATTATCATGCTCAACCTTATCGAGTAGATAATGCATTGCAGTCGATTTCCCTACCCGGCGCATACCAGTAATAACAGTAATCTGTGGTTTACTCAAATGTTCGAGTAATTCTGAAAATATGGGTCTAAAAACCATAATGTCGTACAATTTGCACAAAAATAATGCAAATTGTGTGACATTTTTCTTTTTCTTTTTTAGTGGATTACGTCAATAATGACACAGGCGCAAGCGGTCAGGCAACCAATTATATTACTTCACTATCATAATTTAGTGCACAAGATTTTTGAATGGCTCAAACCGCCAATTCCCAGATGCCATTTTTTCACAAACTAAAACACAGCCTTATGTTCCAATCTAAAACTTACCTGCTCCTTGCCGTTTTCGCCCTTTGCATCGCTGGTGCCACAAGCGCCCAAAACACAAAAAAAATTCACTTCGCCGACCAAGCCTTGCTGGGTATGCACGTCGGGTACGCCCGCGACTATGTAGGCGGATGGTATGTTCAGTTTGAAGAGTCGCGCTATTACGGCCCGCGCGCCGGGCTTTCCATCAACAATTGGCTTTTCGCGGGGATTCAGGCACGCTTCATCAGCGCCCGCAACTTTGAAACGCCGTGGCAAAATTTTTACATGGCAGGGGTTTGGGGAAGGGGATATGTCCTGCGTCCAGGCTTGGAAAAAAACTCCGAGCGCTTTGGCCTTTTTTTCGAATCGGGCTTTATGGTCGGCAATTTTTCCTTCGACAATAAAAACTTCATTGAGTACTATATCCGCCGCTCCGGGCAATGGTATATTCCAATTATCGCGGGTATGGAGTACCGTTTGGTAAAAAATCTGACACTTGAAGGATGCGCTCAATTGTTCTACAACAGTGGAAAAAACTGGGGTCAACACGGCATCGCGTATTTGAGCCTTGGGTTGAATTGGTACTTGCGGTAGGAGGGTTTCATGGTTTCAGGTTTACGCGATCTGTTGTCAATTTTGAAATACTATTTCAAGGCCACGAACGAATCGCGTAAACCTGAAACCTGAAACCTGAAACCTTGAAACCTTGAAACCTGAAACCTTGAAACCTCAAGAATTTGTCACAAATAAAATCGCCCGTCGTTCTTGCGAACACCGGGCGATAGTTTTCGTCATAGCACGAAAAAAAAATCTTCAATGAGATTCCCGCGAAAGCATACATTGCTGTAAAACAATCTCGAAAACTTCATGAAGAAGTGGGGGGTAAAAGCGGCATTGCGCCGCAAAAAAGGTTTAGAAGAAAGATGGATGATTATAAAACGCAAGAATGATAAAGTGCTTGTTTCTTGCCCCTTTCAGGAATTTTACTTGGATTAAAGAAAAGGGGGGTAAATGCAGGGTCACAAATCGGTTTTTATGATTGCATTGCAAAGGTAGCCTACAGAAAAACTGGGGCTATCCGGGCAAATCCGGGTTTATATATCAGGGGAAACCCTGAGTTTTCAGGGCAATGGGATGGTGACCAATGTGCTAGCGCCTTGTCCCTTTGCGGATTGCAAATTGATTTCACCCTTCAAAAACTGCACGCGGTGTGCGATATTATCCGTACCCATGCCCTTTTTTATGGTGTCAGCGGCATACCCGATGCCATCATCTTCCACCAACAATTCCAATTGGTTGTCGGAGCAGGTGATTTGTACCAGAATTTCCTTGGCTTTGGCGTGTTTGAGGCTGTTTTGCAACAGCTCCTGTACAATTCGATAGCAGTTGAGCGCCAAGTTATGATCCAGATTTGAAAAGTCGCCAAACTGTTGAAAGTTGATCTTTGGCATTCCATCAGCGCGGAAATGACTGGTGAGATCGCGCAGGGCGGTGGCAAGGCCGAATTGCAGCAAGGTGTTCGGCTGCATGTTGCGGGCAATGTGTCGGGTTTCAGCTACGGTGTCGTCAATCAGTGTCTTTATTTTCAACCATTCGGCGTTTTGCTCCGAGCCGCCGTTTTTTTCCGACAATTTTTCCACTTGCATTTTGGTTGCTGCGAGCAATCCGCCCACGCTGTCGTGCAAATCCTGGGCAATGCGCCGCCGTTCGCTTTCCTGTCCCACGAGCATGCTTTTCATGGTATCAATTTTGAGCTGGTCTTCCAGTTCGCGAATATGCTGGAGGTTTAGGGCTGCGGTTTGCGCAGCGATGACTTTATTGGTGCGCAGGCGGTGTCGGTAGTCTCTTAATATAAAGAAGAAAGACAAGCCAACGGCGAACAAGGCGACAATCAAGGTATAAAGCCACCCCTCTTGCATTTCTGCCGTAGACCTCACTTCCATATTTTTCTCCTGTAGAGATTCAATAACTTTCCGCTGTTTCTCGGTGCCGTAGCGCACGACAAGTTCTTGCAAGGAGCTGAGCCGCCCCATATCAAGCAAGGTATCGCCCAATTGCGCATAGCGAATGGCGTAATAATTGGCCTTGCGCAAGCTGTCCATGGCCGAGTAGGTTTCAGAAAGTCCGTGATAAATATCGCGACGGATGAATTGTGTCGGGCCTGATTGTTCGGCTAAATGGTAATATTCCAGGGCTGTTTTATAATCGCGGTCGAGGCGGCAGTTTTCGGCGTAAGAGAACTGCGTCCTGTTTATGAGGTCGTCCAGCTCTTTTCGTTCCGCCATTTTTAAAGCCCTAAAAGAAATACTTTTGGCGCCACGATACTGCAGTCTTTTTTGGAGTTTGCCTATTTCATCCTCCATCATCATGATCTCTATCGCCGTATCCTGGAGTATTTTATTGTTTTCCAGGTACATTTCCCTGTATTTCCTTGCCTCTGCCGTATCCCTATTGCTCAAGCAGGCCCTGTTCAAACGGGTCAAGATATGCGTGGCGGGATATAAGCTTCCTTTGCGATTAAAATACGCAAGTGCTTCATGGTAAATTCGAAATGCCTGGTCAAACAAGCCGCGCTCCACCAGACGATCCGCCAAATCGCTGCTCACGCGCATGTAAGCAGATGTATCGTTGGCTTTTAAAAACCGATCGGCGCTCCGATCAAGGTATAGAAATGCATTGTCACTGTTGCCCGTCTTTTTCTCGTCGTAATAGGCCCAATGGTACCAAGCCAGTGCCTGGTTTCTCAGCGCTTCTGTTGTCTGGCCGGAGTTGTTGTCCAGTATCGAAATTATTTGCTGGTAACTCAAGTGCTTGTCGAACTCTGGCTGGGCGGCCAAGTTCCCTGAAAATAGCAAGAGCATTAAGAGGCCGATGATGGTCTCTTTGAGCAGGGATTGGTAGGGTAGGAGGTTCACAGTGTTTAGTTTAGCGACCTCCCCCTGGCCACCTCCGAAGGGGGCCAGGGGGCAGGTCAATCCAACAGTTTCCAATGCAGCGCTGTCTTCACCATACCCGCAGTATTGCGGGCGCCAAGTTTGGCCAGCAAAGCCGCGCGATGGCTCTCCACCGTTTTTTCTGACAAAAAAAGTATCTGTGCGATTTCAGGCGTGGTTTTTTCATCCATAATATGCCGCAGCACCTCCAGTTCGCGGCGACTGACCTTGGGCGCTTCCTTGGCTGCATTCGCGCCCGTTCTGTTTTCCATCAATCCGCGCATGATGACATCTGTGACCTCCTTGCTGAAATAGGTTTTGCCCGCTGCCAGACTGCGAATAGCAGTGCATAGCTCGGCTTTCCCCGTATTTTTCAGCAAATAACCCTGTGCGCCCATGCCCAGCATGGCGGAGATATAACTTTCATCGCTGAACATGGAAAGTGCCATAATCTTCAAATCAGGCATTTCTTCGCGCAACTGCTTGCACACCTCCAGCCCCGATTGGTCGGGCAGGTTGATATCGAGCAACAGCACCTCGGGCGGGCTCATGCGCACCTTCCGCAAAGTTTCCTCCGCAGTGCCCGCTTTCCCGACCAAATTAAAATCTTGTTCTCCAGACAACAAACTCTCCAGCCCTTCAGCAAACATGGCATGGTCGTCAGCTATAAATATTCGGATCATATTATCGGTTGTGTTAGAGCATGTTGGGGATTTTGGGCCCTGCGGGAAAATCCCCAACATGCTCGTAGGATGCAAAGTTGTAAATAATTAATCCAAAACCCGTCTTATCGTCACATTTTTAAAGACTCTGCTAACTTTGCGGCCAGTGATGTGCTTGCTTCTTGCCTGTATCATAAGGCCAAAGCAGTCAGTCGTCTCAAAAACACGAAGTAACCCGCCTACCGTCCACCGTCCACCGTCAACCGTCCACCGTAAAATGGAATACAGAATCGAAAAAGATACCATGGGCAAAGTGCAAGTGCCAGCCCATGTCTACTGGGGAGCTCAAACGCAGCGATCCATCGAAAATTTTAAAATTGCTCGAGAAACCAACCGGATGCCCATTGAAATCATCCGCGCTTTCGCTTATTTGAAAAAAGCGGCTGCCCTCACCAACTTTGAAGCAGGTGTGCTGCCCAAGGAAAAATGCGACCTCATCGCGCAGGTATGCGAGGAAATTCTGGCCGGCAAACTGGACGACCAGTTCCCGCTCGTCGTTTGGCAAACCGGCTCCGGCACCCAAAGCAACATGAACAGCAACGAGGTGATTGCCTACCGCGCCCACGTCATCAACGGCGGCCAACTCAGCGACGAGCAGAAATTTGTGCATCCCAACGACGACGTGAACAAGTCACAGTCGTCCAACGATACCTTCCCGACTGCCATGCACATCTCTGCGTACAAAATGCTGCTGGAAGTCACTATTCCGGGCATTGAAAAACTGCGCGATACGCTTCAAGCCAAGTCGGAAGCTTTCATGGATGTGGTGAAAATTGGCCGCACCCACTTTATGGATGCCACGCCACTGACGCTTGGTCAGGAGTTTTCCGGCTACGTGTCCCAGCTCAACCACGGCCTGCGCGCCATCCGCAATACCCTGGAGCATCTGTCGGAATTGGCCCTGGGTGGCACCGCCGTTGGCACGGGCATTAACACCCCCAAAGGTTATTCTGAAAATGTCGCGCGGCACATCGCGGCGCTGACGGGACTGCCCTTTATCACCGCCCCCAACAAATTTGAATCGCTGGCCGCCCACGACGGCATTGTGGAAGCCCACGGCGCTTTAAAAACTGTGGCCGTCAGCCTGATGAAAATCGGCAACGACATCCGTATGTTGTCTTCCGGCCCGCGTTCCGGCATCGGCGAAATCCACATCCCCGACAACGAGCCAGGCTCCTCTATCATGCCCGGCAAGGTAAACCCCACCCAATGCGAGGCCCTCACGATGGTATCCGCCCAGGTCATGGGCAACGACGTAGCCATCAACATCGGCGGCTCCAACGGCCATTTTGAGCTCAACGTATTCAAACCAGTGATGATCTACAATTTCCTGCACTCGGCCCGGCTTATCGGTGAGGCATGTGTTTCCTTCAACGACAAATGCGCCATCGGCATCGAGCCGCTGCGCGACAATATTGCCAAGCACGTCAACAATTCCCTGATGTTGGTGACGGCGCTCAACACCAAAATCGGCTACTACAATGCTGCGGCGATTGCGCAGAACGCCCATAAAAAAGGCATTACGCTCAAGGAGTCGGCGCTGGAATTTGAGCTGCAAGGGCTTGATTTCAAACACATGACATCGGAGCAGTTTGATGCTTGGGTGCGGCCGGAAGACATGGTGGGTTTTTAAGGGGTTTCTGGTTTCAGGGGGTTTCAGGTTTCAGGTTGTGCAATTGTTTGGCTTTTTGGGTTTTTTGAGCGAAGTAGGTGCTTCGCTTAAAAACCTCGTAGGTCTAAAACCTCAGAACCTTCCAAAAAAACAAGGTTTTTTTGGAAGGTTCTGAGGTTTCAGACCTACGAGGTTTCTCGAACAAGCCCCCCAACACCCACCCCAAGCGCGACTTCCCGAAAGTTTCAAGACTTTCGGGAAGTTCAAGCAGCGAACGAAATACCAAACAAAAAAAGCCGTCCCGGTTTCCCGGAACGACTCATGTTTCTTTGGCTTTAATATCTAATGAACTCCAGTCGCTTAGTGCACGACAACCAATTTCTCGGTCGTCACGGCATTGCCAGCCTGAATGCGTACGAAATAAAATCCTTCCGCAAGGTTGCTGGTGTTGATTGTGTATGACTGCTCGCCAGCGAATGCTTTTTCATTCACTTGTTGGCCAACAAACTGACCATTGAGGCTGTAGACATCAACAACGAGGTCAGTTGATTGAACCAGTGTCAATTGCAGCGTAGCTTGGTCGTTTGTTACTGTTGGGAACAGCTTCATGGTGCTGATAAACTGCGAAATTTCCTTGGTTTCTACCAAACAAGCAGTATTCAAGTCTTTGTATTTCGCCCAGCCGCAGCTCCAGTCAGAAGCAGCGCCACCGCCACCAAAGGCACCGATGTAGGTTACTTTGTCGAAGAATGGCTTGTTGATACGCGCAGATGTAAAGGCAGCTGCGCCCAAAGCAGAGGAAGTGACAGTAGGTTGCGCATTTGGCACATCCAGGTTGTACACATTTTGCAAGTTGGCACCAGTTGGGCTGACATTGGTTGCATTGCCCCAGCCTGCGGTACCAAACCAGGTGGTAATGTTGAAACCATTGGTTGCGTTGGTGCTCAGCAGGGTAGTCGGGCCGTGGATTTGAGTGTTTTTCACTTCCAAAAGGCCGTTTGTAGCGTTCGTAGCGCAGGCATCGCCATCAATTAAAAGACCAACCTGGTAAGTGCCAATCAGGAGGCTATTGAAAATGCTGGTCTCTGTATTGCGGCGCAGGTGGGCAGCTCTTCTGTAGTTAGCGTTGATACCGCTACCAGTTGGGCCAACAACAGTTACGTTGGAGAATGTAGGCCTCGTTTTTGGCGTGGTCGCGTCGCCAGCAGCGTTGTTGTCGGATTCGAAACCGTTGGATCCGCTCACGTCAGCGATTTGTGGATCGCGTACAGAGAAAGCATATTGGATGTTGCCAGAAAAACCGTTGTCCGTATCAAAATCGTCGTCGAGCGCGCGGTAAGCGATCAAGTGTTTGCAGTTTACAGAACCACCAAACCACTCAAAAGCGTCGTCGCCAGCGTAGGAAACCTGAACATAGTCGACAGTAGTGCCAGAGCCAACGCTGCCAAAAGTAATGCCGTTGATCTCGTTGTTTGGCTGGAAAGCGATGCCTGGGTATTCTACCCGTACATAGCGCAGGATACCGGAATTATCGTTGTCAACAGCACCGCCTGGCTGGTCGCCACCGCCATAGAGTCCTTTAACTGGGTCGATGCCGCCTTCAATCAAGCCAAGTCCTGGTGTGCCGTTGTACACCTGGTTGGTGGCTGCTCTGCCTAGGATAATCAAGCCGCCCCATGAGCCGTAACCTGGGTTCGGGTCGTTGGTGGTGAAGAGGATCGGGTTGTCTTTTGTGCCGTCAGCAATAAGTTTGGCGCAACGTGTTACGATCAGGGCACCTTTAGAACCTTTGTCGCCCTTAATAACCGTACCGGGCTGGATGGTCAAAGTGGCGCAATTGGTAACATAAATAAAGCCTTGCAGGGTGTATTCCTTGTCAGCAGTCCAGGTAGTATTGCTAGTGATATCTGTAGAGATGGTCACCTGCGTTGGGCTAGGAGAAGGGATACAGCCTGGCGTTGTCCATGCTGCCCAAGGGCAAGACCAGTCGCCGCTAGGGCCAAAAGCACCTGCATAGCTAACTGGAGTAAAGAATGCATCGCCGATGCGTGCATCAGAATCAAATTTACCGGCTGTCAATACTGGCGAACCTGCTAGTGGGCGTGGGTTCGGCAAATTGAGGTTGAATGGATCGGTCAATTGTGCGTCTGCGGAGTTGGTGCCAACAGAAATTGCATTGGCCGTTGCATACGCTGTGATATCAAATCCAGCTGCATTGGTGATCAATGGGGTAGTCATGCCGTGGAAAAAGCTGTTTTTTACCACCAACGCGCCAGATTGGGCATTTAGCGCAGTAGCATCACCGTCGATAAACAAGCCAAAAGGATAAGAACCCACGGCTACAGAGTTGTAAATTGCGTTCTCGGTGCTGCGGCGCAAATGCGCAGCCCGCCTGTAGTTGGCATTTATGGTGCCGGATGGCCCAACAATGGTCACATTGGAAAAAGTAGCTTTTGATTTTGGAGTAGTTCCGTCGCCAGCCGCATTGTTGTCAGCTTCCCAGCCATTCGAGCCGCTTACGTCGGCGATCTGTGGATCGCGTACAGATAATGCAAACTGGATTTTTCCAGCAAAGCCATTGTCTGTATCAAAATCATCGTCGATCGTACGGTAAGCAATGAGGTGCTTGCAATTTACAGTGCCACCGAACCATTCGAAGGCATCATCGCCACAGTAGGAGACTTGCACAAAATCAACGATTGTGCCGCTGCCGACACCGCCAAAAGTAATGCCATTGATCTCATTGTTTGGCTGGAAAGCAATGCCAGAATACTCAACGCGCACGTAGCGGAAGATGCCTGAATTATCAGTGTTAACTGCGCCGCCAGGCAGGTCACCACCGCCATAAAGTCCTTTAGCCGGATCAATGCCACCTTCAATAAGGCCAAGGCCTGCAATGCCGTTGTACACCTGATTGGTGGCAGCTTTACCCAAAATGATGAGTCCGCCCCAATCGCCGTAGGTTGGAGATGCTTCATTGCTGGTAAACACGATCGGCTCGCTGGCAGATCCATTGGCATTGATTTTACCACCACGGGTAACGATCAAAGAGCCTTTGGTGCTTTTGTCGCCTTTGATGACCGTACCTGCCTCAATGGTGAGGGTCGCGCCATCTAAAACATACACAAAGCCACTCAGCAAGTATGTGTTATTTTTCGTCCAGGTTGTGTTCATGGAAATGTCACCCGAAACAATCACCTGCGCGCTGGCGCTGGCGAATATCGTTACGAGGAAAGCAAAAAGTACAAGAATCTTTTTCATAAAAAAGGAATGTTTAATTGGAATGATTTGCGCTGCAAAGGTCGGGAGACGGGCGCGGGCAGGGGGAAAGTCAGGGTTAAGTGTGGATTAAGTTTATGTTATCTCCAGATTAACAAAAAAAGTGCCCGGACAACTTACGTCGTCCGGGCGGTTGTGTAGTTAAGTTCCTAACCTTAATACTACTTTTTTTAGTTGTTAGCCAAATCGTTGTTCGTTGTTCATTGTTCGTTCACATCCACTCGATTTGGCTTGGCTAATTTCGTTTCATTTGGCTAAGTTTTACACTAAAGCCAAAAGCTCGGAAACGAACAACGAACAACTATCAACGAACAACGATCAACTAAAAACGGTAACCAAAGCTCAGCCCGATTGTGCTGCCAAGCTTCAGCCGTTGCATCACATTATCTTCATTTGCCTCGTATTTATGGCTGGCGTTGTTGTCTTGGTAGTACATGAATTCTGGGCGCAGGATATCGCTCCAGGTCAGTTTTATTTCGGCGCGTGCGCCAAGTTTTTTGCTGATAGACAGGTCTAATAAATTGCGGTGCCGCTCATAGATGTCGCCATAGCCTACGGTGCCTACTTGGGCGATACGGTCGCCGATCACGTTGAAAATCAAAGTGGTGCTCAGGCCGAATTTAGGCAGGGTATAGGTCAGGCCGGCATTGATAATATATGGCGATTGACCTTGCAAGGCACGGGTGGAGTCATAGTAAGACACCCCTTTTGAAAGGTCGATGTTGGAGCGGATAAAGGAGGCGTTGCTGAAGAAAAGCAGGTTTTCGGCACCCAGAAAGTCGAAGTTCTTCCTAATTTCAAACTCTACGCCGTAGTTGTTGGCGCTGGCCACGTTGTTGAAAGAAAACGTGCGTGTTCCGGCACCTTGTGCGGCAAAAGTAAATTCAATCGGATTTTTGAACCTTTTGTAGAACAAACTGACACTGAACAACTGGTTTTTTCCAGGGTAAACCTCATAACGCAGGTCGGCATTGTAAATAGAACCTTGGGTGAGGGCAGGGTTTCCAACCACATTGGCATTCAAGTAGAAATCAAAAAAGGAGAATGGCGCCAGTTCCCGGAATTCTGCACGGCACACTGTTTTAGAAGCCGAAAAGCGCAGTTGTTGTTTTTCCGTCAGACTGTACGTCAGGTTGAGTGAGGGCAATAACGCAGTGATAGTGGTGTCAATACGTTGTGCCGCACCGCCAAATTGGGCAGATTGCACCTGCTGGCGGAAATTTTCCACCCTGGCACCCCAGGCAATTCTAAGGCGGTCAGCGAGTTTATTTTCCAGCAAAACATAACCTGCCAACAAGTGTGACTGGCCATCGTAGCTATCGCTTGGGTTGGTGATTTCATCCATGATAAAACCAGTATCGCCTATATGATCCCGGGTAAATATTTGATCCTGTGGTAAATTGAGCAAGGAAAAGTCGAAACGGGAGGTATTGCCTACGATGTAACCCATCACGCGCGCATCAAAATTGCGGTCGCGCTTCTGGTACAAGCCGCCCACCTTGACAGATTGTTTTTGCTTGCCGATCAGGAAAGGGATTGTCAGGTCAGCATTTCCGTTGTAAGTGTTTTCCTGTAAAAAAGAATAAACACGGCCGCTGCGGTAAGGGTCTGCCGATCCAAACGGCACATAAGACTGGAATGGGATATTTACGTCGGAGGTGTCGTCAAAATTTTTGAAGTAAAACATCCGGCGCAAAGAAGGCACATCGCGGGTGCTGCGGTTCATGCCGCCACCCCAGCTCAACCGCATGCCTTTTTCCGACAATTGGTGCTCTCCGTAAAGGCGGGTGGTTAGCAAGTGGTTCTCCGTGAATTCAATGGCAGTCGACGAAACTATGCGTACCTGCTCGTAATCATAGCCGGTGCGGTCACTGATGATGTTGTCGGTGTTGGTAGAATACGTTGCCTGAACTCCAATCTTATGGGTCTTGTTGATTTTCAATGCCGAGTTGAAAAGACCACCGATCAAAGTGTTGTTCTTAAATTGTTCGTCACTGAAATCGAACAGCTGTCCAGTTTGGTCAAAATCGGCACGTGAGCCGTTTTGCAAGCGGTTGTTGTTGCTGTACGACAGGCCCATGGTAGTGCCGAACTGGATGTTTTTCGCCGGGTCCGTCACATAACCACCGCTGATTTGAAGGCCCATGTTTGGGCGGGCGCTGTTTTCTGTGTTGATCGCCCAATCATTTCCAAACAATTGAGAAGTGGTGTAGCGATCTGCTTTGCTCAGGGCTTTAAAGTCGGCCGTGCTGGGCAATGCGTTGGGCAATGCACGCGTACCGTCATCCTGTCCCAGCCAATCGCTCCCGCCGTTTGCAGCAGAGAGGTATGATTTGCCTGTGGTAACGGTATTGTAGCCACCGCTCAGGTTTGCCTGTAAAAAGGATGCTTCTGGAATGTCTTTGGTGGTCACGAGGATGGCGCCACCGGCAAACTCACCCGGCAAATCAGCATTGGCCGTCTTCACGATCACCAGGTTGTCGAGCATGGCAGAAGGGAAGAGATCGAAGGAGAACGCTTTGCGGTCGGGCTCGGTGCTGCTGAGCAAGGCACCATTGAGCATGGCAATGTTGTAGCGGTCGTTGAGGCCGCGGATTACGGCAAACTTGTTGTCTTGGAGGCTGGCTCCACTCACGCGGCGGATCACATCGCCGGTGGTGCGGTCTGGCGTGCGTTTGATGCTTTCGGAACTGATGCCGTCCCCAATGGTGGAGCTGTTTTTTTGCAGGATGGTCAGGGCACTTTGGCTTTCGCGGCTGGCGCGGGCTACGATCACCACTTCAGCGATGGAGGTTGATGCGGCATCTTCCATGGCGATGTCTATCGTAGTAGCCACACCAGCTTGCACCGCTGCTTCGATGGTTTTGGGAGCAAAACCCGTGTAATTGATGGTAAGAATATGTTTTCCAACGGGAACATTGGCGATGGTATAGTTGCCATCAAAATCGGTGATGGCACCACCAGCGCCTTCATCGAGCCGCACCGTGACACCGATCAAGGCATCAGCCAGTTTGGCATCAATGATTTTTCCGGCGATACTGCCTTTTTGGGCAAGCAAGGAAATAGGAAGAAAAAGAACTAGGAAAAGTAGACTGGTTAGGAAGTATTTCGTCATGATATGTTACAATTTGGCGCAAAAGTCCGACTCTAGTGTAACTCATCCTCCAAAAATAGATGAAGTTTGTGTTAAGTTTTCCGCCAGCCGAAAAACCTCGTAGGTCTAAAACCTCTGAACTCTCCCCCAAAAAAACAAGGTTTTTTTGGGGGAGAGTTCAGAGGTTTTAGACCTACGAGGTTTCAGCCCCCTTCATCGCTTGTAAAATCATACGCCCTTAATTTCGGTGCCTTCCACCAGGTAACGACTACCACGCCCAGGGTCATCAAGCCGCCAAAAATCACAGAAGGAACTGTCCCCATCAAACTGGCAGCCAGGCCACTTTCAAAAGAACCCAACTCATTGGAAGACGTGATAAAAATGGAATTGACAGAAGATACCCGGCCTTTCATGTGGTCGGGTGTTTGAAACTGCACCAGCGCCGAGCGGATGAAAACACTTACTTCATCAAATACACCGGCAAAAACCAGGATGGCAAAAGACAAATAAAAATTGGTGCTTAGCCCAAAACCGATGATACAAAGCCCAAAACCTGCCACACAAAACAGCATCAGCTTGCCCGCGCCTTTTCCAAGCGGGCTATGTGCCAGGTAAATGGCCATCGTTATAGCGCCCAGGGACATAGCGGCCCGCAAAAGGCCCAATCCTTCAGGACCAACTTTTAAGATGTCTTTAGCAAAAACGGGAAGCAGTGCTACCGCCCCACCAAAAAAAACGGCGAATAAATCCAACGCAATAGCCGAAATAATCAATTGATTGCCAAACGCAAATCGAAGGCCAGCCTTGATGCGGGTCAAAGCAGTTTCTTTCATGTCGATCAGCGGCGCGGGACGGGGTGTGATTTGTATCACCATCACCAAGCCCACAACGCAGAGTACGCTCATGACGCTAAATGCTGAAACGACGCCACCAAAACCATAAATAAGTCCACCGATACCCAAACCCGTGACACTCGCCACCTCCCAGGTGCTGCTATTCCAGCTAATAGCATTCTGAAGCTGTTCTCTGCTAACAATTTGAGGCAACAGTGCAAAGTTTGCCGGACTGAAAAAACCTCGGGCAATACCCGTAAAAAAAATAATGGTGTAGATACTGGCCAGCACAATTGGTTTCCCTAACGCCGCGCTATGGTAAGCAACGAACAACAACGCCAGGGAGCAACAAAGCAATACCGAAACACAGCCCACCAGGATGTTCCGCCGATTGTTTTTATCGGCAATATGCCCCGCCCAAAGGCTGATGCCAATGGCTGGTACGGCCTCTGCCAGTCCGATAAAACCCAACATCAACGGATCTCCCGTGAGGTCATACACGTAATAACCCACTGAAACGGACATGATCTGTATCGTCAGGGTCGTCATCAGGCGCATGGCGAGAAATCGGCGGTAATCGGGTACGCGCAGTGCCGCGTAAGCGTCTTTTTTCATCTGTTTTGACTTTTTCCGGCCATAACCTTGTTTTTATTCAAAAAAATAAGGGATGATAAAATGAATAAATTTAGGCATTTGTGTATACTTATTAGTCGGGCAATGAAAAATCGGCAGACCAAATGGCCATCGGACGTTGTGTCAAAAGGTATGCAAGGTTAAAATTTCAAAAAAACGTCCGATGTTAATTTGGGTAACTATCCAGCTGCCCTTCCGCCAATAGCTTCCCTTACCCTGAGTTGTCGTGCTGTAAGCATCTGTCCACGTAAAGTGCGCTGAACGTACCAATACAGCAACATCCTGTTTTACTTTTCCCCTTTAAACGTGGACGGATGCTT
>JBBRWA010000050.1:0-26200 GCA_038246345.1 Chitinophagales bacterium | reverse complement strand
GGTGCTTTGATTCATGGCACGATCCACGAATCAGCCCTGAAAGGGCGTAATAGTTGCCCCATGATAATTATTGCGCCCTTTCAGGGCTTAGATGGGTGCTTTGATTCATGGCACGATCCACGAATCAGCCCTGAAAGGGCGTAATAGTTGCCCCATGATAATTATTGCGCCCTTTCAGGGCTTAGATGGGCGCTTTGATTTATGGCACGATCCACGAATAGCCCTGAAAGGGCGTAATAATTAGCGTAGGGCATCGCCCTATGTGTTCGTTCGTGTTCGCCCTATGTGTTCGTTCGTGTTCGCCCTATGTGTTCGTTCGTGTTCGCCCTATGTGTTCGTTTGTGTTCGCCCTATGTGTTCGTTCTAAAAAAAATTCCCCCAAATTCGCCCAGACCACTTGCTATTATTCATTTTTTCCGATAACTTTAATAGATCAAATAACTACCACGCTCGCTTTTCACTTCATCAAAACACGTTTCAATTATGCCACAATCACTAGCAAAAATTTGCGTACACCTCATTTTCAGTACCAGATACCGCAGACGCTCTATCGACGATGCCATTAAACCAGAACTATTCGCCTATTTGGGCGGTATTTGCCAAGCGATGGAATGTTACCCTATCCGTGTCGGAGGGCACGATGACCATGTACATATCCTGTGTATTTTATCCAAAAAAGTAGCCCTGATGGACTTGATGGAAGCGGTCAAAAAAAACTCCTCCAAGTGGATAAAAACCAAAGGGGACAGGTTTGCCAATTTTTATTGGCAACGAGGATACGGAGCCTTCTCCGTAAGACCATCAGATTCCGATATTGTAGCTGGGTACATTGACAACCAGCGGGAACACCACCGAAAAAAAGACTTCAAAGCTGAATTCCGCTCGTTTTTGAAAAAATACCAGGTGGAATACGACGAGCAATTCGTCTGGGATTAGTTCCGCGCCGTTTTCATAGGGACGTTGCCCATTAATATTGATTACGCCCTTTCAGGGCTTATATGGGCGCTTCGAATTCATGGCGCGATCCACGTAAGCCCTGAAAGGGCGCATAGGGACGTTGCCCATTAATATTGATTACGCCCTTTCAGGGCTTATATGGGCGCTTCGAATTCATGGCGCGATCCACGTAAGCCCTGAAAGGGCGCAATCAATAACATGGGGCACCGCCCTATGCAGAAGAAAAGCCTATCGTACAATAGTCACATCACCCTTATACAACTCCACCTGTCCATCTAAAAATTCAATCTCTACTACCCAAACAAATACAGCTGGGTTCATCGGAGAGCCCCTGTATGTACCATCCCATCCTTGGGTTGGGCTGTTGGGCTGGAAGTCTTCCAGAATAAACAAAGCATCACCCCAACGATCGAACAGTTGTAAAGAACGAATCGTGCGTACGGTGCCTGGCTTGGCATACACCGTGAAGATATCATTGGCACCATCAAGGTTTGGAGAGAACACGTTTGGAATGTAAACCTGCCTGCGGCGATCCACCAATACTGTAACCCTATCTTCGTCGGTACATCCGTTAAGCGTTTGTATTTGAACGGAATAAGTCGTCGATATAAAAGGCGCTACTACCTGGGTCAGGCAGCTCGGGCACTCTGAGGTGTCGAATGGCGGTGTCCATACAACCGATAAAATACTGTCAAGTGGAACGTTCACAATGGCTTGCAGCACGGTTTCATCACCCAGTTCAATACTAATGTTATCACCCAGTTCCACATTAGGGTGGAATGCAGCATTCACCACCAAAGCTTCTGTCTGCGTGCAATCATTCGCATCTGAGGTTACCAAGATATAAGCGCCTGCGCTGAGTCCAATAAATGAGTTGGAGGCCTGATCTGGACCATTATTCAGCGAATAGGAATATGGCGGCGCGCCACCACTGGCTTGCACCTGAATGATACCATCATTTTGTCCAAAACAATCCAAGTCATTCACCGTAAAACCAAGTACCATACCGGTCGGCTCATTAAGTACCACCGTGGATACATTCGTACAGTTATTGGCATCAATTACCGTGACGGTATAAGTGCCGGCGGGCAAATTATTGATTTGAGCCGTGTTGCCACCACCCGACCACGTGTAAGCATACGGTGGCAAGCCGCCGGAGGCCGTAGCCAAAGCAGTGCCATCTGATGCCCCGTTGCAGCTTACGTCAAAGCCTGCATAATTCGAGTTTGCGACGCTGCTTAGGCTTGGCGGCACCAATTGTGCGATGGTGGCCTGAGCCGTCGTGCTGTACCCATTGGGTGAAGTAATGTTCAAGGTGTAATTGCCTGGAGCAAGACCATTGATTACATTCGACACATTTAGTGCGTTTACGACGCCATTGGCGACAGGGGTGCCCCCAAGCAGCACAGTATAATTGAAGGGCGGTGTCCCAAGTGTCATGGTCAGGGTGAGCCCGCCAGTATTATTGACGCAAGGGATATTGGAACCTAGTAAAGTTGCCGATACGCCGCAACTATTGGCAGGCAGCAAACTGGTCGTCGTCACAATCGTGCTATCACAACCCCATTGGTTTGGAACCACTTGTGTTACGGCGCCAACTTGTGTCTGGTCACAAGTCGTTAAGGCAATATTCGTCATGCTGCTGGGCAACAATGACCTTGTTTCTGTAACGATACTGTCGCAACCGAAGTTATTCAACAAAGGATACACAAAAACGCCAGCCATGGCAGGATCACAAGTGAATGTTTGCACAGCGGTTTGGTTGCTTGGTAACAGGGCAACAGCAGTCACCGCCACACTGTCACAGCCACCAGGGGTTACATAATCCACTGCAAAAACGCCAGCACTTGCCGGGTCGCAGGTAGTAGCCGTCAGGAATAAAGTATCTATGGGCGCAAAGGTAACCGTCAGTGTAATGGTACTATCGCAGCCAAACTGGTTGGGCACTATATTCGTGAATACGCCAACATTGGCTGGATTGCAGCTTTGACCAAACAAGCTGGTAGCATTGCTTGGAAGCAGGCTCACGGTCGTTATCAGTACACTGTCACAGCCGCCTGACGTTGTGACGGTATTGGTAAACACGCCCGTCATCGCGGGATCACAATTCGCCCCCGTGAGGAAGGTTGTGGGTAAGGGGACAAAACTGATGGTCGTAATAACCGTACTGTCGCAACCAAATTGATTGGAAAGCACCACCGGGAAAACACCTACTTGCGCCGGATTACAACTGGTACCGGTCAAATTGGTGGTGTTGCTCGGCAACAAGCTCACTGTGGTGACAAGCACACTGTCGCAGCCACCAGCAGTCGTAACAGTATTGGTGAATACACCCGTCAGGGCGGGATCGCAATTCGCGCCGGTGAGGAAGGTCGTGGGTAAGGGCACAAAACTGATGGTCGTAATAACCGTGCTATCGCAACCAAATTGATTGGAAAGCAAAACCGGGAAAACGCCTACTTGCGCAGGATTACAACTGGTACCCGTCAAATTCGTGGTGTTGCTCGGCAACAAACTCACCGTGGTGACAAGCACACTGTCGCAGCCACCAGCAGTCGTAACGGTATTGGTGAAAACGCCCGTCAAAGCTGGATCACAATTCGCACCCGTGAGGAAAGTTGTATCCAGGGGCGCAAAAACTATGGTCGTAATGACTGTACTGTCGCAACCAAACTGGTTGGACAAAACAACCGGGAACACGCCTACTTGCGCAGGGTTGCAACTGCTGCCCGTCAGGTTGGTCGTATTACTGGGCAATAGGTTCACCGTGGTAATGATGATACTGTCACAACCTTCAGAAGTTAGCAAATTATCAACAAAGACGCCCGTCATCGCTGGGTCACATGATCCAGCGCTGAGCAAAGTGGTATCAGACAAAGAAAAGATCACCGTGGTGACAACGGTACTGTCACAACCATACCCATTGAACAAGTTTTGGGTAAAAACGCCCACATTGATCAAGAAGCAACTTTTTTTACTGATAAAAGTGGAATCGGATGGAAGCAAGGTCACCGTACGAATCACCACACTATCACAGCCGTTTGTCTGCGCATAAATATCCGTTGTGGTACCCACTAAACTGGGGTCGCAACTGGCAGCAGTTATTATGGTCGTATCAATCGGAAGTACCGTGAGGGTTGTAATGATTACGCTATCGCAACCAAAAACAGAATTGAGGCTGTCTGTGTAAACACCCGAGATGGTTTGCAAAGCGCCGCCAAGCAGGATAGATTGTCCATCACAAATCTGCGCCGTAGCCGTAGCACTGAAATTCGGCCTGACGGTGACCGTCACACTATCAGCGATGACGGCAGAACAGGTTGGATTTGAGTTGTCAGCAATGCTTAGAATTTTGTATTTCGTGGTCATTGTTGGATTCACCGTTTCCACATGCCCGTTCGCAATATCGTTCAGGGTGGAAGTCAGGTTACCGACCGACCAGGTCACATCGAACAGCCCATTACCCGTCAACCCGAAAGTCAGGTTAACGGATTCTCCGTCACAAATTTCAGCATCACTGCTCAAATCGGCGGTAGGAATTGGATTTACTTGCACACTGCGGCAAACTGGCATGCCAGTCCCGCAGATATTGGAAGGTGTGACACAGACTTGCCCCGAGACGGCATTCAAGAAGTTGATCAGCACGGAATCTCCGCTCCCGGCAAGCACGGCGCCAGCTGGCACCGTCCAATTGTAGGTGGTGCCAACCTGCTCTAAGTTCAGCGTAAACAAATAATTGCCGCCGCCAGCGCAGACATTCGTCGGCCCCGACATTTGGGGTTGTTGTATGGGCGGTATTACTGTTATTGGTATGCAGGCGGGTTGAGAAGCACCACAGGAGTTGTTGGCAGTAACACACATCTGCCCTACAACAACGGTATCCCATGTTACCTGGATGGTGTTAAGGGATAATTGGGTGTAGGATAAATTGCCCGGAATCGTCCAAGTATAAGAAGCTGGTAAAGGCAAGCCGCCTGCGGTCGCTGTGTAGATATAAGTTGAATCGCCGCAAGGATTTGGATTGCCGCTTATTTGCGGCAATTGTGGCACAGCGCTGGTTGCTGTCACGTCGACACAAGCAGTATCTCGGCAAAATACCCCTGCGCGGCTGTGGGTTAGAATTAGACAGTACTGACCAGGTTGGCCTATCAACACCGTTGGTTGATTGTTAAAACCAATGATTCCGCCTGGGGGGCCAGTCCAATTGTAGAGCGTAACACCGCCAACTGCGGTATTGACATTTGAGCCTGTACCGTTAAGGGTAATATTGAAGTTAGCGCCACAATCAAGAATACCAGGAGGGGCGATTACGGCATTTGGCTCCAGGATTGCAAGGTTGGTATTAACAATACTGTCGCAGCCCAGCCAACCTGTGCAAACTTCTTGATACAATCCGGAACTAGTGTATATACTGTTGCACACCTGATATTCTGCCGGGCCGCACAAATTGACCAATTTAAGAGGAGAATTATAGGTAGGAACAAGCTTCACACGGCACCTTACAATACTGTCGCAGCCCTGATAATTGGTGAAAGGAACATTGTAGTTGCCGGGAGCAAAAAATTCTTCCCCTGCGCAAGTAGCAGTGCCATTCTGGCAAATATTGACCGTTATATCGGTGAAAACAGTCGGAATCAGGTGTACCACACAGTTGATGATACTATCGCAGTTCAGGTATGTAGGCAAATTTACCATGAAAGTACCAGGTTGTGTGTAGGTGGTGCCGCCGCACATCACGGTTTTTCCCTGACACAGGTTCACATCCTCCTGGGTCGTAATATCCTCCCCGATATTCACCGGCAAGCAAAACTCTGGTGCTCCCGGGCATACTGTGCTGGTGGCGCATACTTCCGCAGGCCCTGGCTCCAACCAGGTAACGTTTATGGAGGTGCCCGTCGAGCTGCCATTGATGGTGCCAGCAGATGGCGGGTTGATCGTCCAGGTAGAAATGCCTGAAGTGTTGTACGTGCCATTAGCCGATGATGGAATACACAAGCCGTTTGTTGTGCCCGTAACCGTCGGCAAGGAAGCGTTGATCGCGAAATCACAAACCGCGCCTGCGTTGCCGTCAATCATCAGGTAATAAACCTCCCCTATAACCAGATTAGAGGCGAGCAGGTTTTGGGTGGAGTTAGAGCCTATATTGCCCAAACATGCCGATACGAAGGAGAAACTGACACAGTCAGGGGTAGACAGTACTGCCGCTTGGATACCACTACCCGCAGCACAGCCAAACACCGAAATGTTGAATGATGCCGTTGTCGCATCTGCTGTAAAAGCAAACCATTGGTTATTTTCAATGGTCGTACACCAGAATGGGGGGAAAGATGATGGCGTACTGGGAGGGGTATCGCCATAATAACAGTCCAAAGCTCCCGGGTTAGGCAAAATACAAGCGCCTGGAGCATTGTCAGAGTACTGCGGCAGTTGGCAAGGAGATCCGCACTGCGCAAAAGATTGCTGCGCATGGAACAATAAAGCCAATAAAATTATCGAGGATAGTGTAAAGGTTTGATTCATCAAACGAGCTTTTGACAGGTAACGGGAAAGGCCCTGTGCAGTTACAAAATTTAGTGTTCGGCTCAAAAATAGGGATAGTAATTGAATTTATAAGAGCCCTTAACCTATTAAATCGCTGCATGAAGATTTTTTTTGTGTTATTTTTTGTAAAAACAAAGGGGCTAGGCGCTCAAAATATATAACTTAAATAAAAGGGTTTTTCCAACTATTAACGCTTAAAACCCGGATAGATACTTCCTATGTTAGTTCAGTACCGCCACATCCCCTTTAAAATTTCTCGCTCGAAGTCGATAAATTCTATCTCTGTCACCATAACAAAAAAGGGCTGACCGTGTGCAACAGCCAACCCTTTTGGTGAAAAAAACTTCTCCCAAATCAATGCTCATCATGTGCCGTCGCAGCGTATTCTGCCGTCAACTTCACTTGCAGGTCGTTCGGCAGCGGCCCATAATCAGCGAACTTCATGGTGAACTTGGCCTTCCCTTGCGTGAGGGAGCGCAGGGCAGAAGAGTATTTGTGCAATTCTTTCAGCGGCACCCGGGCCTTAATCACCTGGTAATGGCCGTCTGCATCCATGCCCATAATGATGGCGCGACGGGTTTGCAAATCGCCCATCACGTTGCCCATCACGTCTGCCTCACACATCACTTCCAGGTCGTAAATCGGTTCCATGATTTGCGGCCCAGCTTTGTGGAACGCCTCTTTGAAGGCTATGGTAGAAGCTGTTTGGAAGGCCATGTCATTGGAGTCAACATCGTGCATTTTTCCGTCGTATACAGAGACCCGGATATCACGGCAATACGAACCTGTTCCGGGGCCTTCTTCCATTTTGGACATGATGCCTTTTTTGATGGCGTTGGTGAAACGGGAATCGATTACCCCGCCCACGATGGCCCAAACGAAGGAGAATTTACCACCCCATTTTAAATCTTCTACCTCTATGTTTTTGGCATTTAAGCCATGCGGTGCAGGCATTCCTTCAAAATATGGCTCGATGCGCATGTGCACTTCGGCAAATTGACCAGCGCCGCCCGTTTGTTTCTTGTGACGGTAGTCTTGATTCACTTCTTTGGTAATCGTTTCCCGGTAAGGAATACGCGGCTCGATGAATTCCATGGATACCCCGAAGTTTTGCTCGGCTTTGTAGCGTACAATCTCCAGGTGCATCTCCCCTTGACCATGAATGATGGTCTGTTTGAGTTCAACACTTTGTTCAATGATAAGCGTGGGATCTTCCTCATGAATAGAGTGCAGTGCGTGCGCCATTTTTTCCACTTCCGCTTTGCTTGGCGGCAGAACAGCCATGCGAATGCGTGACGACGGAAAATGGATGCGCTCAATTTTTAGGTCGGCACCTTTTGGGTTGAGGGTTTGGTTGGTGTGTGAACTTTTCAGTTTCACGGTGCAGCCAATGTCGCCCGCGCGGAGTTGCTCCACTTGATCGCGGTTTTTACCCTCACTTTCAAACAATTGTGAAAAGCGTTCGGCGTTTCCGTTGTCGGCATTCACCAGTTCATCGCCCGCTTTCAACACACCTGAGTACACCTTGAAATAGGAGACATTGCCCACTTTTGGCTCATTCACTGTTTTAAAAATGAACACACAAGGACGGGCATTGGCATCACAAGGTTTGGAGCCGCCACTTTCCAGGGCTGCGGCAGGGCGATCGGCGGGACTTGGGCAAATGTCATGGATGAAGCCCATGATGCGGCCACTACCCATATCCTGCAAGGCGGATGCGCAGAAAAGCGGGAAATATTGGCGGTGTGCCAGTCCAATTTTTAGTCCACGGGCCAGTTCAGACTCGTCGAGCGTACCTTCTTCGAAGTATTTTTCCATCAAGGCATCGTCGTTTTCGGCAGCGGCTTCTACCAAGGCGGCGTGGAGTTCGTTGGCCCGCGCTTCATGTTCAGCGGGAATTGGTTTTTTAGCGGGCTTTCCACCTTCTGGCGGGAAAACATACATAATCATCCGCAGTGCATCCACGATGGCGTTGAAGTCAGCGCCTTGGTTCACCGGGAATTGGAAGGGCAAAACACGGTTGCCGAACCGGTTTTTGGCTTGTTCGAGGGTCGCTTCAAAATCGGCTTTTTCATGGTCAAGCTGGTTGACCACAAAAAGGGTCGGGGTTTCATTCGTTTCAATGTATTCCCAGAGCAGTTCTGTACCCACTTCCACGCCGCTGCGGGCGTTGAGCAACATCAATGCGGTATCGGCAACTTTCAATGCCATTACGACCTCTCCGGCGAAATCATCGAGGCCAGGTGTGTCAAGGATGTTGATTTTGGTGTCTTTCCATGTGCCATGGAGCACAGAAGCGAAAAGGGAGTGGCCGCGTTGTTGTTCCAACGGTGCGTAATCGCTTTGTGTGTTTTTGTCTCCAATGCTGCCACGCCGTGTAATGGCTTTGGCTTCGAAAAGCATGGTCTCGGCAAAAGTGGTTTTGCCGCTGCCGGAGTGCCCACAAAGGACAATGTTCCGGATTTTGTCGGTGGTATAAGATGCCATGAGCTAAAAACTGGTTTGGTGAATGATGCCGGGGAGTTGGTTGTTGGTTGTTGGTTGTTATTTGTTCGTTCTCATTCGCTCAGACTTTGCTTAGCATCAGGATAGATGAAAAATGGTTTTTCACCCCAACGAATACCAAACGCGAAGCCAACGAACAACGAACTACCAACAACTAACAACCAACGCTCCGGCTTGCTTGTAAACGAGAGAATTGCATGAAAAAGAATTTAATTTGGTGGATAATTCTGCTTTCGGCGGTTAATGTAAGTTGGTTTTGAAAGAAGCAGTAGAAATATTGAAAATAAATTTCAGACAAGAAGCCACAAAAAATACCTCCTTTGAAATGGATTCGATATTTTATTTCGTTTTAATACGCGCAAACCTCGTAGGTTTTAAAAACCTTCGATGTTTTACGCACAAGTAAAATAAAATTTCGAAACAGCCGCTTTCAGCCCAGCCTTACCATTTGTCCAACATCTCCAAAACTTCGCTGCGCTTGCGTACGGAGACAGGGATAAGCTCCCCGTTTTTCAATTTGAGGTAGCCGCCGTCTTTTTTTTGAAACTCCCGAATGTAGCTCAACTGAACCAGGTGTGATTGATGGGCGCGGATAAATCCGTGCAGCTCCAGGAGTTGTTCAAATTGTTTAAGGGTACGGGTGACAAATATTTTCTCACCAGAGGCCAGCATAAACCAGGTGTTGTTACCATCAGATTCGCAACGGATGATGTCTGCGATTTCCACGACAGCAATCCGCTCTTGAGAGGCTAAGGAAATGCGGGTTGGCAAAGTATCTGCCGGGCGGCGAATGGTATCCCGCAGTAGTTGCAGGCTTTCGTTGGCCCCTGCTGTCCTGGTTTGCGCCCTTGCCACAGCCTGTTTTAATTGTGTTGCCTCAACGGGTTTCAATAAATAATCGGTCGCAGCATACCGGAAGGCGCGTAAAGCATGTTCGTCGGAAGCAGTGATAAATATTACACGGGCACTTAAATTAGGGAAGATGTCGAGCAAGTCGAAGCCAGTGCCATCACCCAGCAGGATATCCAGAAATACAATATCAGGTGTCACCTGCCCCAGCAATTTAGCCGCTGCCACGATACTGCCTGCCCGGCCAACAACTTCCACTTCCGGACAGTGTTCGGCCAGGTCGCGTTCCAGCGCTTCGGCTGCTTGGGGCATGTCTTCTACAATGATTGCAAGCATATTCGAGTGCGGAATTTGGATTTCGGATTTCGGAATGTGGCGTGTGGAATAGTTGCGTTTAGTCTGCCATCACAAAATTTTGGCTATAAAATGTGGGATAATTGAAATGCATACTTCTTGATGAATTGGAATTATAATCCAAAGAAAGCAATAATTTAGGGCAACAAAAAAATTTGACTTGGCTGCTCCCCCCCAACAACGGAACGAACACATTTCCAACCTACTACAATACTCACGGAAACAACAAACAATGTGAAAATTCCGCACTCCGCACTCCGCATTCCGCATTCCGCACTCCGCACTCCGCACTCCGCACTCCGCACTCCGCACTCCGCACTCCGCACTCCGCACTCCGCACTCCGCACTCCGCATTCCGCACTCCGCATTCCGCACTCCTCAGTCCCCCCACCCCGGCTCGTCCTCTGCTGGCTTCGGCTGCTTCCGTTGTATGCCAAACTCTTGTTCTTTTTGGCAACTGCCACATACACCATATAGGTTGAGGGCGTGGTGCGTGATGCGGAAATTCAGGAGATCACCGACCATATTTTTTATTTGCTGCACGCGGGGATCGCAAAACTCCACCACTTTGCCGCAATTGGCGCAGATGATGTGGTCGTGCTGTTTGTAGCCATAAGACTTTTCAAACTGGGCGAGGTTTTTCCCGAACTGGTGCTTTTTCACCAGATCACAATTGACGAGCAGCTCCAGCGTATTGTACACCGTAGCCCGGCTGACGCGGTAGCTGCGGTTTTTCATGTGGATGTACAAAGCCTCGGCATCGAAGTGGTCGTTGCGTTTGTATATTTCTTCCAGAATGGCGAAGCGCTCAGGGGTTTTGCGCAGACTGGCTTTTTCCAATTGCGCGGTAAAAATTCTGAGTACCTCCTGGATGGTGTCTTGTTCGTTACGATGGGCTGACATGTTTTCTAATTAAGCGGCTTTCGGCTTGTGTACCTGCAAAAGTACAACGAAGATTGCTGTAATTCTGTCGAAATTTCAAGGCCTACGGCGCCTTGTTAGTCAAAAAATGCAGGAAACTACCAGACAATTCAAAAAGATTGCAATGTTTTGCCAGCAGGATTTTACCTTTGCACCATGTTTCAAATAATTATTTCCGACGGTATTATTATTCGCCAGTGTTTTCACACCTGACGTGGTAAGCCTGTTTGGAGAACAGAAACCCCGCCTGGTGTGTGCCAAGCGGGGTTTTTGATTAGAAAAAAGTTGAACTAAATGGCACACTCCTCTATTGAATGGACCCAACAAACCTGGAACCCCACAACTGGCTGTGATAAAATTTCACAAGGCTGTAAATTTTGCTATGCAGAAGTAATGGCCAAAAGACTTCATGCAATGGGTTTAGAAAAATATGAAAATGGATTTGAACTGACATTGCATCCAGATGTGATTGAACATCCAAGGAAATGGAAGCCTTCTGTGATATTTGTCAACAGCATGTCTGACCTTTTTCATGAAAAAGTGCCGCTGACCTTTATCCAAAAAGTCTTTAAAACCATGAATGAATGTCCCCAGCACCATTTTCAAGTGTTGACAAAAAGAGCAGAACGAGCAGCCGAGCTTTCGCCATTCTTGACTTGGACACCCAACATTTGGATGGGCGTTTCTGTCGAGGAACAAAAAGTCGCTTCGAGAATTGACTTTTTGCGCATGACAGGTGCAGCAGTTAAATTTTTGTCCCTCGAACCTTTAATTGGTCCTTTGAACAACTTGAACTTATCAGACATAGATTGGGTAATTGTTGGCGGTGAAAGCGGTCACAAACCACGCCCCATGAAAGCCGAATGGGCTCAAAACATTTTGATTCAATGCCAACAGGCAAAAGTTGCCTTCTTTTTTAAACAATGGGGAGGACGGAATAAAAAAGCGGCTGGACGAGAACTCAATGGACGCACGTATGATGAGTATCCCGTGAAAATAAAAAGCGCTTTCAATCGCGCAAAACCAACAGCCCGCCTTAGCAAAGCTATGGCAGAATAACGATAAACGATCAGCCCGCCTACGCCAAGGCTACGACGGGCACGCAACAAAACAGCATGTACAAAGAATTCAAACACCTCAACCTCCCTGCCATCGACGCTGAAATCCTTCAATTTTGGAAAGATCAGCAGATTTTTGAGCAATCCGTCACACAACGTCCAACGGATAATTCCTTTGTGTTTTACGAAGGGCCCCCTTCTGCCAATGGCAAACCAGGCATACACCACGTGATGGCCCGCACGGTGAAAGACATTTTCTGTCGCTATGCTACCTTGAAAGGCTTCCGGGTGGAACGCAAAGGCGGTTGGGATACGCATGGACTGCCCATCGAACTCCAGGTGGAAAAGGAACTCGGCATCACCAAAGAAGACATCGGCAAAAAGATTTCGGTGGACGACTACAACCACGCCTGCCGCAGCACCGTGATGCGCTACAAGGATATGTGGGACAACCTCACCTTGCAGATGGGCCATTGGCTGGATTTGGACAATCCCTACATCACCTTTGAAAACAACTACATCGAATCGGTGTGGTGGCTGTTGAAGCGTTTGTACGACAAAAAAACAGATGACGGTAAATCATTCCTGTACAAAGGCTTTACGATCCAGCCATTCAGTCCGGCCGCCGGAACAGGCCTGAGCACGCACGAGCTGAACATGCCCGGCTGCTACAAGGAAGTGACCGACATTTCGGTGATCGCCATGTTCAAGGTGCAACCAAACGATGCCTCGGCGGCGCTTTTTGATGGCTCCGACGAAGACGTCCGCATCCTCGCCTGGACGACCACGCCATGGACGCTGCCCAGCAACGTTGCGCTCACGGTGGGCCCGAACATTGAGTACGTGAAGGTGCAGACCTTCAGCCCTTACAACGCGCTGCCAGTTAGCGTGGTGCTGGCAAAAGACCGCCTTTCGACGTACTTCAATCCTGAGCACGCCGATTTGCCGATGCAGCCCTTTGATACGGCAGATAAAAAGCCCGCCATCCCGTACCGTGTGATAAAAACCATTAAAGGCAAAGACCTCGCGGGAATCCACTACGAACAACTGATGAAGTTCCAGGCAGTTCCAGAACTGGACGCCAATGCTTTCCGCGTCATCACAGGCGACTTTGTCACCACCGAAGACGGTACAGGCGTGGTGCACACCGCACCTTACTTCGGTGCCGATGACATGCGCGTTGCCAAGGAAGCGGGCATTCCAATGATCGGCTTGCCCAATGAACAGAACCCCGCCCTGCCCTTCCCACTGGTGGATCGCCAGGGAAAATTCGTCGCCGAACTCGGTGAAGAATTTGGTGGCCGTTATGTCAAAGCGGAATATTACCCGGAGGAGGTGACCGCAGACAAAGCATTCAAATCGACCGACTTGCTGTTGTCCCTAAAGTTGAAAGAAGACAACAAAGCCTTCAAGATCGAAAAGTACGTGCACAACTACCCGCACTGCTGGCGCACCGACAAACCCGTTTTGTACTATCCTCTTGATTCCTGGTTTGTCAGAGCCTCTGCGGCGAAAGAACGCATGTCGGAACTCAACAAGACCATCAACTGGCAGCCTGAAAGCACGGGTACTGGCCGTTTCGGCCAATGGCTCGACAACCTGCAAGACTGGAACCTCTCCCGTTCACGGTATTGGGGCGTGCCATTGCCGATCTGGCGGACGGAAGATGGAGAGGAAGAGCTGTGCATCGGCGCGATCGAGGATTTAAAAATCCAGATTGAAAAAGCTAATACTGCGCTTGGCTTGAACCAACAATTGGCGGAAGATCTTCACCGGCCCTACATCGACGACGTTATCCTCGTCGCTCCTTCCGGCAAACCCATGCGCCGCGAACTCGACCTCATCGACGTGTGGTTCGATTCCGGCTCCATGCCATACGCTCAATGGCACTATCCATTCGAAAACCAGGAAGTTTTTAAAAATAACTTCCCGGCTGATTTTATCGCCGAAGGCGTGGATCAAACCCGAGGCTGGTTTTACACCCTGCACGCCATCGCCGTGATGTGCTTCGATTCGGTGGCATTCAAAAACGTGGTATCCAACGGCCTCGTGCTCGACAAAGAAGGCAACAAAATGTCGAAATCGAAAGGCAACGTTGTGGATCCCTTTGAGACGCTTTCCACCTACGGTGCCGATGCTACTCGCTGGTACATGCTGGCCAATGCCTCCCCCTGGGACAACCTGAAATTCAGCACTGATGGCATACTCGAAACGCGCAACAAGCTGTTTGGAACCCTCTATAACACCTACAATTTCTTCGCCTTGTACGCCAACCTCGACGGCTGGAAAATGGACGAACAAAACGTGATGCCCTACGCTCAACGCAGCGAGCTCGACCGCTGGGTAATCTCCAAACTCTATTCCTTGGTCGCGGAGTACCGCGCCGAAATGGACAAGTACGAGCCTACCCGCGCCGCACGCGCCATCGAGACCTTTGTAGACGAACACCTGTCCAATTGGTATGTACGCCTCTCCAGAAGGCGATTCTGGAAGGGAGACCTGAACGATGACAAAGAAGCCGCGTACCAAACCCTTTGGGAATGCCTCATGGTCACCAACCAACTCATGTGCTCCCTGGCCCCTTTCTTCTCCGACTGGATGTACCGCAACATGACAGCGCCCATCCGCGCTGCGGCCAAAACCAACAATACACCTTTACGCCACGAGTCCATTCACTTGAGCGACCTTACCCTGCCCGACCCTTCCAAGGTGGACACAGCACTGGAAAAGCGCATGGATTATGCCCAGCGCATCTGTTCCCTGGCCTTTAGCATCCGCAAAAAGGAAAAACTGCGCGTGCGCCAACCCCTGCAAAAAATATTGCTGCCCGTGCTGGATGCTGCCTTTATCAAGGAAGTAGACGGCGTGAAAGACCTGATTTTGAGTGAAATCAACATCAAGGAATTGGAGTACGTCACCGATGCCAGTGGACTGCTGAAAAAAGGCGCAAAAGCCAATTTCAAGACCTTGGGTGGCAAACTTGGCAAGGATATGAAAGATGCGGCGGCGTTTATCGGTGGGCTCAGCAACGAGCAAATCGACACGCTGGAGCAAACGGGTTCATTGCCCATAACCCTCAACGGCAACGACTATACCCTCACGCCGGAAGACCTCATCATCAGCACGGAAGACCTGCCTGGCTGGAAAGTCGCGACCGGCGACGGCCTGACCGTGGCACTCGACGTGACGATGAACGACGAACTGTTGGCCGAAGGCATCGCCCGCGACTTGGTGAGCGTGATCCAGAAACTGCGCAAGGAAAAAGACTTTCAGGTAACGGACCGCATTGTGGTGCAACTGGAAGAAAACGCGCAAATGCGGAAAGTAACGGAACAGCATGGCGATTACATCAAAGGGGAGACTTTGGCAGATTCGCTGATTTTTCTGGATAATATAGCGGTTGAAGCGCTTGAAATGAGTGATGGTGTTTCCTTGAAGTTAGACATACACCAATCGTAAGGCACATGATTTCAAAAGCCGAACAACAAGTTCTCGACAACGTCGAAAAATACGGTTACAGCGTCGTCCACGTAGCCGAAAGCTTTAATGGCCCGGAAGAAGAACCTGGCTTTAGCTATTCTATTGGCCTGTTCAAGACCTTCCAGCTACCGGAAATACTGATTATTGGCCTCGACCACGAGTTGCGGCACACGCTGATCGACAATATTTGTATAGATTATGAAGAAGGAAATGGGTTGAACGTTGGCGCTTTCAACCCGGATATCGTGGAGCATTTCGATTGCCTGGTCGTCGAGGTTGAAAAGGAACATTATGCTGAATACCTGGGCTGGGCACGGTGGTTCTACAAAGGCGATGAGTTCCCAGCGGTGCAGGTTGTTTACCCCGATACACTGGGTTGCTTTCCTTGGGATAAGGATTTTTCCAGGCATATAAAGCAGCCGGTGTTGAATGAGCAGTTTAAACAGGGACTTTAGCTACCCCCGCCCCCAAGCGCGACTTCCCAAAGTTTTGAACTTTCGGGAAGTTCAACAGCGAACGAAATGCTTGTGATAACACCAATTGCTGGCTGCTGGAAAAGAATATTTTTCGAAAAAAATGAAATCTTTAATTATGAAAAAAATCCTGATTTTCTTTATCGCCAGCGTCTTCTATTGCCTTCAGGCCACTGCCCAAACCCTCCCCAATACCGCCTCCATTGAAACCTGCTTCCCCGATACCAGCGGCTACACTGTCATCACCGTTGGCCCAGTTGGGCGCGATTACAGCAATTTACAAACGGCCATCAATGCCGCCGACCCGGGCTCCATCCTACTATTAGATGCAGGGGCAAGCTTCAAAGGCAGTTTCAACCTGCCCAACAAAACCGGGAACGGCTGGATCATTATCAGCTCCGCGCAAATGGGGCTGTTGCCAGGCCAGGAAACGCGTATTAGCCCAAATGCCGCTACAGGAAACGCCAGCTACCCTACCCAAAAAGATGCCATGCCGAAAATTGTCAGCACCAACACTTCCGGGCTGCCTTGTTTCCGTACACTGGCTTCTGCGCACCATTACCGCTTTGTAGGACTGGAAATATCGGTGGACACTGCCGTTTTGAACAGTTATGGCTTGATGTTTCTAGGCGATGGCTCTAATGCCCAAAATACCTTGACGACAGTTCCACACGACTTGATTGTTGACCGCTGCTACATTCACGGTCACGACAAAGCCAGCATCATGAAAGCGGGCATTTTGCTCAACTGCGCCAATGCCGCCGTCATTAACGCCCATATTTCCGGCTTCCACAGCATTGGTTTTGATACCTATGCCATCGGCGGCACCAATGGCCCCGGGCCTTTCAAAATTCTGAACAACTACTTGGAAGCCGCTGGCGAAAACATCCTTTTTGGTGGTGCAGCACCTGCCATTCCTGGCCTCGTTCCTGCCGATATTGAGGTGCGGAACAACCATTTTTTCAAGCCCTTTTCCTGGCGTGTGGGCCACCCAAGCTATGCGGGAAAACATTGGACCATCAAAAACCTGTTTGAGTTAAAAACGGGCAAGCGGGTATTGCTCGACGGCAATATCCTGGAGAATTGTTGGGCCGACCTGCCCACGGGCCAAAGTGGCTACGCTATTTTGTTAACCGTACGCGCAGAAAACGGTGCGGCCCCCCAGGCCGACGTCAGCGACATCACCATCACCAACAACATCATCCGCCACGCGGGAGCCGGCGTTTCCCTCTCTGGCCACGACAGCCCCACCCAAAGCCTGCAATCCAAAAGGATAAAAATTGCCAATAACCTGTTTTACGATATCAGCGGGCCCGACTATGGCGATGGCAATGTGGCCGGGCCAAACGACGGCACTTTCATAAAAATCGGCGATCCCGACAACGTCATCTTCGAGCACAATACGGTGCTTCAAACCGGGCCAATTACCTGGGCATACGGCACGGTAAACAACATCACCTTTTCCAACAACTTATTCCACTGCTTTATTTCTGACGGTGGCTACCAGGGAATTTACGGCCCCGGCTTTGCACAAGGCGGCAACGGGCCAATGGGCGCTTTTTTCCCCGGCATCACAGATGCCAACAAAGGTTTTCACAAAAATGTGCTGATCGGCGGGAGCGCGGCGAAATACAGCAATTACAACACCCTGAGCCAGAACTATTTCCCCGCAAACGCCAGCGCCGTGAATTTTGTCAATTACGCCAACGGCAGCGCTGATTACCACAATTTTGCGTTGGCAAATAACAGCGCCTATTCAAATGCCGCAACGGACGGCACCGATATTGGAGTGAATTTTGCCCAGCTGGATAGTGCTTTGAATGCCAACCTGAAGTGCAGCGCCATGGTTTCAATTGTTGATTTGTCGAATGGTTTCAACATTCAACTATTCCCAAATCCTTCTGACGGCCACTTTACCCTTGTCAGCAGTATGGAACTGGACGATGCTGAAATTATAGTGTGTAACACCATTGGGCAGGTAGTACAGCATCAAAGCCAGCTTTCTGGACGACGTTTGCATTTGGAAATGCGGCACACAGCACCCGGACTATATTATGGCATCGTAAAACAACGCCATAAAACACAAACGTTTACCATATTTCGGCAATAGTGCCTCAATCCGGCAGCGTCACCGTCCCCATGTGAAAATTGCTTTTCGCAAATACCCTAGGCTTGATGGACACAAAGAACAAATTATTTTTGTCGAACCCACTGCTATCTTCCGGTACAAAAAGCGACTCTACATCTTTGGCCTCAAACAGTTGCTTGCGCGTCAGTTTGCCATCGGGTTCAAGGGTAGTCATCACGGTGATGCACTCGTTAAACTTGTTCACCATTTTAGGCTTGGGGTTGTTCACGGGCTTCTTCATATTATCCTTGTCTTCATTGTAGAAAAACACCACATCGTCGCCGTGTATCATGGAGACGTATGAAATGAAGTACTTGGTATTGACTCCCATTTGCAGTTTTGGGATGACGCTCACCCGCTCCACTTCGCCGATGGTGTTGATGGTTAATACAATGATGTCCTTTGAATAGTAGCGCGTGGTCGTGGTGTAAGTACGCCCGTTGTAATAAGTGGATACGACAAAGTAATTCTCCTCTGCCACCACAACTGCCGAGCCATCGTCGCGCACCTTGAACTCGCTGAACTTGAACGATTCTTCCAGGCCAATATCGCCCGTGCGGTCTTTATCGGTGTTTTTTTCACCAAATTTTTTCAGGTCAGCAATCGAGAACTCTTTTTTACTGCTGGCGGTGATACTGCCGTCACCCGCGAGCTGAAGGTAAAACACGCCTTGGAGGCTGCCATTTCTGGTATTGGAATAAAATCCCGAGCATTTCAAGTTGTCGTCTTTGTCGGTCGCGAGCGAAGCACCCCGGATAAACGAATCGCCCATGCGGAGTTGGTATTCACGCGCCGTTTCGTCAGCTTTGGTAAAATGGAAGAGTTTCATTTCATACGCTGCGACGGATTTTTTCTTGTCGTTTTTCTTGCTCTCTTTTGCCCTGGTCCCTTCGTAAACTTTAGCGAGCAAGTACACACTGCCATCGTTTTTTAGCAAAGTTGCCAGCACCGTTACTTGTGCTTCCGTATAATCCAGGTTGTATTTGCGCGACCAACTGACGTTCATACTTTCGTCCATAACCGATAAAAACAAGCCAAACTTGTCTTCTTTGTCGTCATGGTCAGAAACGGCCTGGAACAGCAGTTTCGTAGAATCCTTGGAAATGTTCCAGATTACGGATGGCTTATCGGAGCGCTTTTCGTATTTGAATTTTGCAATATCATTCGGCTTGCCCTGCTTTCCGTCAAGGTCCAGGGGCATAAAACTATAGCGGATATAATCGTCCTTTTTGTTGGTTTCAGAAAATAGCCACACAAACTGCCCATTGAAATAGCGCATGCCCAACGAAGCTACTCCCTTGCGATCGACGGTAAATTCTTTGCTGAAAAGCAGTTTGAAACCAGGGTCGTACTTCTCGAGCACAGGGGAATAATCGCTGCCAAAAGCACTGCGGTTAACATCATAAAAATAGACATAATGCCCGCTGGCATCAGAGAACAAATGGCTCGTAAACGATTTGGATTTGGGGAGTTTGAACTCCGGACTGATTTTGACAACTGGTTTTTGGGCGTTGAGTATTTGGGCAAAACCAAACAGAACAAGGGCAATTGTGCCAACTCGGATCATAATGTCAAGATTTGGGATGGATGTATGGAGAGTGTAGAGTGATTTTTTTGTCTAAGCTCTAGCAAAGATAAAATTTGATGCCGGTTTTTACCACGCTAATATTTCAGGCTGGCATCCGGCTCCTCAACAACGAACGGCAAGATGTGGCGCAGGTACACTGTCAAAACCAAGTTAGAATCAATTGACACAACTGTTGGACTCGGCAATAGCCAATGCAAAGATGCGTACCTACGCTGGGTTCGAAAAAACCTACGAGGTTTAAGCGTAATTTTGCCCTCCATGTCAAAAGAAAAAATCTTCTCCCGCCCCTGGCGCCTGCGCAAAGCCTACAGCACCGCCACCATCGTCATGCTCAGCTATTTATGGCTGAAACTGCTGAAACCCTTCTTGGGTAAAGCCTGGTACGAACGCAGCATCTTGGCCTTGCACCTCCGCAATGCCGAGCGGGTAAAAAAAGCCATCATTGAATTAAAGGGGCTGTTTATTAAGCTCGGGCAAATGCTCTCCATTCTGGGCAATTTCCTGCCTGAAGCCTTTCAAAAACCACTGGAGGCGCTGCAAGATCAGATACCAGCACGGCCCTACCCAGAGGTGCGCGACCGCATTATCAGCGAACTTGGCAAACCACCCGAGGAAATATTTGCCTACATAGATGAACACCCGCTCGCTTCTGCTTCCATTGGGCAAGCGCATCGAGCGCGCCTCCACGATGGCACCGATGTGGTCATTAAAGTGCAGCACCGCAACATCGAAAACATCGCAGCGGTCGACCTGGAGATCATTCGTCGACTGACGGCCCTGCTTTCCTGGATACACAATATCAAGGGTATGGACTACCTCTATACCCAGATAAAAAAGATGATCGAGGAGGAGCTGGACTTTACGCGGGAGGCCATTTCGATGGAAAAAATTGGAAAAAACCTTGAAAACGAACCTGGCCTTGTAGTTCCCATGCTGCATCCTGAATACTCCACGGCCCGCGTGATGACCACCACCTGGCACGAAGGGGTGAAAATTTCCAATACCACACAACTAGATGCCTGGGGCCTCAACCGCCGCGACATTGCCACACGTGTACTCCAGTTGTACTGCCAAATGGTGTTCAAAGACGGTTTTTACCACGCGGACCCGCATCCCGGAAATATCCTGGTAAAACCCGATGGCTCCCTGGTGCTGCTCGATTTTGGTGCGGTCGCAGAAATCAGCAAAGCGTTGCGCGAGGGCATTCCGCAACTCATTGAGGCTGCCGTGAAAAACGACACGCGCTCCATGATTGAAGCCTGTCGCGCGATGGGCTTTCTTGCCGAAGGTCGCGATGCCGATAAAATGGCCGGCAAAATGATCAATGCCTTCCGAAATTTCCTGCAAAACGAGATTCAATTCGAAGGACTCAACCTCAAGGAAATAAAAGTGAACCCGCTGAACAATAGCCTCACCAATTTAATTAGCGATATTGGCCTGAGCGGCATCAGCAGCACGGTACAGCTACCAAAAGACTATGTGCTTTTTAACCGCACCGCTACCCTGCTCCTCGGCCTCTGCAGCACCCTGGATGCTACCTTGAACCCGCTCGACGTGATCCGGCCCTACGCCAAGGAATTTGTCATGGGTGAAAAAGAGAACCTGGTCACTTTTGTGCGCAAACTCGTGCAGCGAAGCGCCAGTACCATTATTGGCTTGCCCGATGAACTGAGCCGCGTGTTGCAGCAAGTGCAAAAAGGGGATTTGGAAATTCGTTCAGGCGATATCCGCGACAGCGCCCGGCTTGTCTTCGCAGCGCTCAACCAATTGACATTCATGATTTTGTGCATTACTGCCGCAGTGTTTGGCTGGTTTTTTCGCGGCGAAGGTGCCGAACGGCCTATGCAAATATCGTTTGGGCTGGCAGTCGTTTTTTTGCTGCTGATGTTCCGGGCGATGCGGCTGGGGAAAAGGGTGCTGAAAGGGATGGGAGCCTAAATACAATTTGATAATTAGTTAATGTTATAATTTATAATAGTAGATGGTTTGTTTATCGGGTTGTCCATGTTCGGCGCGAAAGTAGCTGGTAAATAAAAACACGTTGCAAGCAGGTGCAGGTTTTTGACTGGAATCATTAATTTGAGAAGGCACGGTTGAAAAACAACCGAGGCAAATTGGGAATCTAAGGTTAATTGGTCCGTCAAAAAGTGGCGTTTGTGGGTTGTTTAGATCGAAAATTTGAATAAAACAAGGTTTTGATCGATACTCTTTTGCTTGCTGAAAATCTTGTTTCCCTCTGATTAAGCACCCTTTTAGCGTTCCATTTAGCCATTGTTGTTTTGCAATCAACGCCTCGGCCGTGAATTGCACGGTATCTTCTATCCCGATTGCATACGATCTGACGAAGAAGTTGTTGCCAACTACACAGCCATCAAAATAGTGGGGTGTATTGATACTGTGTTTGGGGTTGTTCTCTAATTCTTCTGACCTGGTTTTTATGTCATAATATTTGTCTTCATCCAAATTAAAACAGTCTCCACGGGCTCCAATCGGGGATTTTGATATGCCTTTATGATAAATTGATATTTGGTCGCCTAACTGAAATTGAATAAATACAGAATCTTCCCCTATTAATCCAATATGATAATCGTCCAGGTAAGTCAATAGTTTTTCTCCTCTATAAATAGGATCGTATTGGCCAAAAACATGTAGTAATTTTCCATGATTAGTTCCACCATTTACTAGTACAGAATTTTGCATGAGAGCTACAAGATTAATATTTGCGGCATGTGCGATTGCTTGTAGGTGCAGAAATGTAATTTTATCATCAGAGGTCATCCACGTCGTTGGCTTTTCGAGTGGGCATGGGCAGGATCACTCCAGCGAGGTATTCCAAATGGTTGATATTGGCTGTTTTGCAAGCCGCCTGGATGGTGTAAGGCCACTACCGCCCTTTGGACTGAGCTCGCCCAAGGCTCAAGTAAAACCGCGATCAACCAATTCTCGCAATCCATTTTTTTAGAAAACGACACTTGCCCAGCCTCAAAATTAGGGGTATTTACACCTACACTGTCCATTCTGCATTACTTACGTTACTTTTGCGCCTCAAAATACAGTGAGGTTGCCTGCGAAGCCCCATCGGGGCTTAACCTTTGTAGAAATGCCCATGAAAATTGTCGCCGTTCCAGCGGAACGGTATCTAAGCCGGGTTGTACCATCCCATTGTGCTAGACAACAAACATCATTCGCGACATCTACAAACACGAACCTCACTGATTATCTGCCACGCCATGCTCGAAAAATTTCAAGCCATCCGGGAAAAATACTTGCACCTCGAAGAACAGCTCTCCGATCCAAGTATTGTAACCGATGTCGACCGTTCAAAAAAAGTAAACAAGGAGTACAAAAAACTCCAACCCATCGTGCAAGCTGCCACGAAATACGAAAAGGTGCTGAACGATATCAAAAGCGCCAAATCGGTGCTTTCTACAGAGACAGATCCGGAGATGAAAGAAATGGCCCGGGAGGAAATCGCATCCTTGGAGCCGGAACTGGAAGCATTGGACGCAGAGTTAATAGTGCTGCTCACGCCCAAAGACCCCGAAGATGAAAAAGACGTGATCTTCGAAATTCGCGCCGGAACAGGCGGTGACGAGGCAGCCATTTTTGCAGGCGACCTATACCGCATGTACGGGCGGTTTTTCTCCGATCAAGGCTGGGATGTGGAGGTGCTGGATGAAACGCCCAGCGCAGCAGGCGGTTATTCAAAATTGGTATTGGATATCAGCGGCGACAACGTGTACCGAAAACTAAAATTTGAATCGGGCGCGCACAGGGTACAGCGCGTACCGGAAACGGAAGCCAAAGGCCGGGTACATACCTCCGCTGCCACGGTAGCCGTGCTGCCAAAAATGGAACCTGAAGACATCAATATCCGCAAAGAAGACATTCGAACCGATACGTTCCGCGCTTCCGGTGCTGGTGGCCAGCACGTAAACAAAACAGAGTCGGGCGTGCGCTTCACCCACTTGCCCACGGGCGCGGTGGCTGAAAGTACCGAAAGCCGCTCGCAGCACAAAAACCGCGACATCGCCATGGGCCGCCTGATACAGGTGATCCAGGAAGCCCAGCTCGCCAGGGAAGCCAGCGCACTCTCCAGCGCCCGCCGCAGCATCGTCGGCTCAGGCGACCGCTCCGAAAAAATACGCACCTACAACTACCCCCAAAACCGCGTGACTGACCACCGGCTTGAAGGCGACAACAAAAATTTTAACCTGGACCGGGTGGTGGAAGGAGATTTGGACGGGATTATCGAGCAACTGACGATTGCGGACAATGCGGCGAAAATGCAGGGTGAGTGATGAGTGATGAGTGATGAGTGATGAGTGATGAGTGATGAGTGATGAGTGATGAGTTTGCACAAAATTTGTGCTTTTGCTGGGCATGAGTAGCCCTTTATTTTTTAAAAACAAATACCAGGAAATTTGTCTCAAGTGCCTACACCTCCTTCATCCTTGCCTCAAACTTCATCAACTTCTGCACCGAAACCGGAACCCGCATCCCATTCTTCAACAGCACCAACCCATTCCTGCCAGTTCTTTCCCAGCGTTCAATCGCACGTATGTTTACGATGAAACTGTTATGGGTTCTGAAAAACGATTGCTCCGGCAGCTCCTCCTCCAGTTCCTTCATCGTTTTGGAGGTGCGCAGTATTTCCGTATCGTGCTGACGCGCCACCAGCAGTTCTACATTGGCACCATCAGACTGGCACAAAACGATGTCGGCTATGTTGACAATGACATTTCCTTTATTGGTCTCGCTGATCCGTATTTCAGCCTGCTTCAGCGTTACAGAATCAAGGGTAGAAGCCGCAATTGGCGGCGCTTTTTGCCCTGATGGAGGCCGCAATGTTTTGAACTGTGTTCTTGGACAGCCGAATTAGAGATTTAATAATTGCTGTATTAATCCAGCAATTATATTAAACGTTGCTGGTTCAATACAGCAAAACCAGCCAAGCTTCAACCTGCTGTATAGGGGAAAAACCAAGCGAGCGTGTCATTCCGAGCGAAGCGAGGAACCTGGGGAATGGCACGGCGAAACTATCAGTTTCCTCGCTTCGCTCGGAATGACATGTTCACTTGGTAGAATATTGTTGGCTTGGCGTACCACCTCCTTCTTGTCCGAAACTCACCTTAAATTAAAAAACCTGCTGTTGATAGAAAGGAGTCCTTATTAAATTCGAGCACCTAAAAAGCAATACTACAAATAGTCGTATCACCACTGGCGCAAAAAATAGAATCAACATGCGCCGCATGGAAATCCGCAAACGGGACGGCATCCCAGTAGTATTTCACGTACCGGTTGGCCGTGATGCGCCACGATTTCAAATTTGTCACACCTGTTGGAACCGCAATCGGAGTGGTTTTTCCGCCGTAATAGGTCGGGTATCCGATGGCATTGCAATACACCCTCAGATACAGGGTATCATTGATGTTCTGCTGATTGGAAAGTTGAAACTTCATACCCCAAGAACGATCGAGAATGGCGTGCGACCTCCTGCATGGACGAGCGTCGGTTCATGACCGTTTTGTCTCTATTTGAAGCGGCATACGTATCTGTGCTTGGCCGCCGCACAGAACAAAGGGCGGCAGATATCCCAGAAGAACTGCTGTTCATATCTTGTAAGTCCTTGTTACTCTTCACGTTATTCAGTTTGAAATCTGGGTTGACCTACGATATTTTGGGATTTCTATTTAGATCCTAATTGATTGATTTACAACACCGCAACATGTCTAAAGATTATTTTGGGCAACGATTATATACTTTTTAGTATAAATTGGTTTATACTTTTTAGTATAAATTAAAAATAAAACTGTACATTTGTGCCAATGTCGTTGACTTAGCGATTTTGACGATGGCACTGTAGTGGATCCCCTGTACAATACAGGAAGTTAATGTCCAATTTCCAAGTGTTAAGCGTACACCTCATTCACCCGATAAACCCAGGAAAACGTTGTATTTGGCTCATTATATGGTATGACCAAGCGTTCCGCCTACTTGGACATTGGGCGTTCCTTGTTGGAAATTGGACATTTTTGGATTTGAGACATGCTCGGCATTACCGTCGTCAAAACCGCTAAGTCAACGACATTGACATTTGTACTGCTTTGTTGCATGAACATTTTTCCTTTGGCAAAAGATGGTTTTCTATGGCCAAATTTTTTAATAAAAGCTTCTTTTTGAAAAATATTTGATGAAAAATCGAAAACGAAATAGAAAATGTCCAAGCAACAAAGCCCATTTGTACCGAAGGTTTATCTCAATCGCTATAAAATTGATTAAAGAATCATGAAAATAACAGCACAGGACGAGTATGGTTTAAGAATATTGGTGCGCATTGCAAAGT
>JBBRWA010000049.1:0-26406 GCA_038246345.1 Chitinophagales bacterium | reverse complement strand
TCGGATATTGAGGATGCTGTGGGGCGGAGCTTGTTTCGAAACTTACCTGAGGTGCCCGCTGAAACCATCAAGTATTTTTGGGTGCTTTGGGTGGATGATTTGCCTGGGAATAACAAGGGTTTTCAGGAAAAAACGAGCAAAGAATTCCCCATTCGTTTCGTCAATGCCACGAGCACGACCCTAGCCCTGGAAACGCTGCAAAAGCAGACATTCGACATCATTATTTCTGATGTGTCGCGCTTTGGGGATAAGGAGGCGGGCATGAAAATGATGCCCCGGTTTAAGGAAGCGGGGATTTCAGTGCCTGTTTATTTCTTTACGCATCCCAAATACGTGGAGCAGCACCAGGAAACGCTGCGGGGATTGGGTGCGGTGGCGGTGGTGACTGGGTTTGGGGAGTTGGCACCGTTGTTGGTGGAGGCGATGGAAGGTAAGGAGAAAGAGAATAAGGAGGCTCTAGGCGAAATTGAGTTTATGGAAAAAGCTCGACAAGTAAGTCGGGCCGTTTGTCGCGTTGTGTTGGAAAATGGAGAATTAGGCTCCGGGTTCTTGGTGGAAGGGAATTACTTGTTTACGGCTGCCCATGTGCTACAAAGTCCCGAAAATCTGCCAAATACAAGTGTAGAGTTTAATATTGAGCTGGATGAGACGGGTAATTTAAAACAAGCAGTCCGTTACCAATTGGATACAAAGGATTTCATTTTTAGTCCTGTAGAAGAACTCGATTTTTTCCGGGTAAAGATAATTGACAGGGAAGATGCCCCGCTCAGCCAATGGGGCTATATCGAACTTGAAACGTCGCAAATTCCAGATTTTGATGATGCGGTGTTCATGCCCCATCATGCCCAAGGGAAGGAGCGGCAAATTGAAAAAGGGAAGGTAATTGGCACGGAAGGCATATACCTTGATTTTGTAGATGATGCACTCAAGTTGCCCGGTGCAGGTGGTGCGCCTGTGCTGAATCAGCAGCTCAAAGCAATTGGTATTTACCGCCTTTACAAAGAGAATTTACGCCTTTTAGGGGAAACTGCACGGGAGGCAATACTTATCCGCGATATCTGGTCTTTTATCCAATCACAGGAAACCCAAGGTGCAGAACCCAACTACAACGAACCCAATTTCGCCCAAACCAACAGCAATATTGGCCCCGAGCCCAATCAATCCAGCGCTTACGACCCTAAAGCTGACTTGCTGCTACAAGCTAGAACCTTGCTCGACAATGGCACGGAAGCACGAAAAAAGGAGGCTTTTGAAGCGGCGCAATCCATGCTACAAAATGCCCTGGAGCTTTACACCCAAGCAGGCGATGATGCCGGCCAGGCGAATAGCCAACATGAATTAGGCAAGTTCTACCTTCAAGTGCGCCAACTTGAACAGGCAAAAGCATCTTTGGAATCCGCCCTTCCTGTGTACCAACGACTCGACTTTAACGCCGCTCAAGCCTTTGTGTTAATGGATTTGGGCAAAGTCGAAATGCAAATGAGCAACTACGACAAGGCGGAGCAAAACTACAACGAAGCCTTAGAATCCCTGGAAGAACTCAGCGGCGATGCCAGCGAAGACATGATAGAAGTGTACCAAGCACTTGGCACGATCGCGCAAGCCAAAAAAGACCTGGAAAAAGCAAAAAAACAATTCTTAACAGCCTTAAAACTTTCCCGCACTGCTGGATTAAAAACCCTGGAGTACCAAATGCTGCATCAATTGGGAAAGGTAAACCTGGAGTTGCGGGATGCCAATCAAGCCTTGGGGTGTTTTGAGAATGCATTAAACTTGGCAACAACCTCCGCTGATCGTGCTCAAACTTACGAACTATTAGCCGCAGCAAACGAAATTGATGGGCAACCTGAAAAAGCCCTCGATGCCTTAAATGAGGCTTATGCGCTTTACTATAAAGAAGAGGACACTGCTGCACATGTTAGGGTTGGAAAGAAAATACAGGAGTTGACAGATAAAGAACCAGGCAAGAAAAATATCCCAAACAACCCACAATCACAACAATACGTACCAGAATCACCCGTTTTTGAAACCTCTTCTAGCCCAGAATCTATGAAACTTTTTATCCTTTGCAGCCAGGAAGACGAGCGCACCAGCCAGACGTTGAACAAGCACTTGGCCGTCTTAAAAAACAGCAAATCCATCAGCGTGTACAACAGTGTGTCGGACATCGTCGCGGGCGAGGATTGGAGCAGGCACATCAAGGATGAATTGGATGCGGCTGACTTTATTCTGCCGATTATCAGCGTAAATCTCCTAGCTTCTGACTACACATACGGTCTGCTGCGCGATGCCTTGAAAAGCAATAAACGGATTGTCCCTATTTTGGCTAAAAAGGTCGACATAGAAGGCACTGGACTTGAACAGTTGCGTTCCATACCGTCGCAAGGCCGCTGGATCTCGGATTTTAAAGACGAAGATGAAGCCTACAGTGATATTGTCCGGGAGATAAAGCGCTTGTCGCCGACGGAGAAAGGGCATAAAGCACCCGAAGCTATTGAGGATGCACCTGTTGAGCCTAAAACAAACGTAAGCGCCCAGCAAGTGCGCGACTTAATATCGAAAGCCCGACTGGGTGATGCCTTAAAACTGATCCAGAAAGCCATGCCAGACAATATTGAGGTAGTGCTGCAGCAAGGGCGTTTGGCCGAACTCGAAAGGGGCGAAAGGCTGGGGATTTTGGATCGACAAAGCGCCAATATTACCCGAAACCAAATCACGTCGGCGGTGCTGGAAATGATTCGGGACTTGCCGGATCGACCGATGGCCTGATGCACATAAAAAGTTTCATACAACGACACAACGACACAACGCTATATGTACACGTGCCAATGCTTAGGCGAAAATCACCCGTTGTGTCGTTGTGTGAAACAAATAAATAAAGCACGCTGTTTCCATAAAACTAAACCTAAATCATTCAAAATAAGCAACCCTTCCCAGACATGAAAAACACCCTGCATATCGCCTTCCTCTTGCTCCTGGCCATCGCCTGCAACCCCGCCAAAAACTGCGTCGAAAAGATCAATCCCGACTGCGTTTGCACCATGCAATACGACCCTGTCTGTGGCTGTAACAACAAAACATACGGCAATGCCTGCGCCGCCGAATGTGCGGGTATAAAAAAGTACACGAAAGGTGCTTGTCCGCAAGATGCTGAGGTGCGACTAGAAGCAACCGCATGGCAATTGACCAACTTCGCATCGGGCGCTGAAAACCAGGCGGTACCTGCCGACATTAGCATTTCCATCAAATTTGAAGACGGTAAATTGAACGGCCATGGCGGTTGCAACAACATCGGCGGCACATACATCCATGATGGCAACAAGGTCACGGTTTCAGGTTTATTCAGCACTAAAATGTACTGCGAGGCCGCGATGCGTTGGGAAAGCCAGTTCCTGCAATGGCTGCCACAAAGCCAAAGCTATACCATACAGGGTGAAACGCTTGAAATCAACTGTGGCGATGCGGGGAGGCTTATTTTTCGCCAGAACTGGAAAAAACGGAACTGAATATGTCGAAAATCCTGCTCAACCTATGCCTTTCACTCGACGGTTTTATTGAAGGCCCAAACGGTGAATACGATTGGTGCTTTACGGATCAAGATTATGGCATGACGGCTTTTTTACGCTTCTTCAAACAACACATCCATTGTCAGTGCCTGGTCAATTAGCCCAAGACTATTTTCATTGGAATGAATTGGAAAGGTCGTCAGAAGCGTCGCAAAAACCTGCTTTTTTGTATTGGTATGCGCTTTAAAAGCAGCAATCTTTGCCCGAATCTCGCGCGCAAACGCTTGCGTGGGCGTAAATTCCGTGTTGTAGAACTTCATCTCACAGAGGTTAATGGTATGGTCGTTTCTATCGATCAATAAGTCTATCTGAACACCTGGTTGATTGGCATCTCCTTTTGCGTAAAATGCAGAAGATTCGGTATAAACGCCTGCAATACCCAGTGCTTTTTTGATCTGCGCAACGTGTTTGAGGGCAATGTTTTCAAAAGCATACCCGCTCCAACTTTTCCATGCCTGTGTCTGACTGAGCTTTTGCCAAGCCCCCTTTCCTTCCCCGCGGATATCCTCAATAAATTGGAGGTAGAACAAGGAGTATTCATCCGTCAAACGATAACGCATCTCCTTTTTCTTTTTCCCAAATGAATAATACATGGATACAAAACCTGAGCTGACTAGTTCCTCAAGGGCTCGACTGGTACTTCCGCCATTGGTCAGTTTGGCTTTATCAATTATGTCACTTCTCGTTAAACCCTGCCAGGTTTGGGCTAAGGATTGAACAATACTGATGTGTACTGCTGCATTTTCGAACAGTGCCGGATAAAGCATCATAAATTCGTCACGCAACAAGCCATTGGGTGAAAAACAAAGTTCATCAATGATTTGAGCAGCACTTTTTCCGCGTTCAACTTCTTTCAAATAATGGGGAACACCGCCAAAAGCCATGTACAATTGAATAAGCTGGTACCGATCGAAAGTGATACCACGGCTTTGAAAAAACTGTTCTGTTTCGGCTAAATTAAATGGTTGCAGAAAAATACGCCGCGTAATTCGGTTGTGAAGGCCCCCACGATCCCGAACCACGTTGGCAATCATCCAAGAGGCGGCAGAACCACAGATCACCACCACAATGTTTTTTTGCGATGCCCAACTGTTCCAAAACCAGCCCAGCCATTTGAGAAAATCAGATTTCCGCGTTGCCAGCCAAGGTAATTCATCCAAAAAAACGACCATCCGCTCCGGTTTTTCAATGCTTTCCAAATAAGTAACCAGCATCTGAAAAGCACCCATCCAATTCGAAGGCCGCTGAAATGGTAGAATGGGCTGGGCATAAGCATTCAGTTTGGCTGTAAAGTTGTCGAGCTGCTGGCGCATCGTGGCATTTTGGATGCCGGTAATTTCAAAATCCAGGTGCTTTTCGTATACCGATCGCACCAGAAAGGTCTTTCCAACGCGTCTTCTGCCAATAACAGCCACCATTTCGGCTTCATTGGAGTTGAATGCTTTGTGCAGGATGGCTTGTTCTTCTTTGCGGCCGATGAATGTTGGGTTTCCCATATTGCCTAAATCATGGTGAGATTGAAAGATTTAGCTGGATATAAAAAATTATATCGGGCTAAAACTGCACAAAAATAATAGATTTAGCTGGATATAAAAAACTATACCGGGCTAAATCTGTACAAAAATAATAATTTTAGCCCGATATAAGGAATCATAGCTGGCTAAAACTAGGAAGAAAGAAAGGATTTAGCCCGGTATAAGAAAATTTGAAGGGTAAAACTGCATTAAAGATGCTTGAGGCATTTCTAAGCAAACATAATTGATCCCGAATTCTCAGGAACTGCCCATTTTGTCAGAAAAAGCATTTAGGGGAGGTGCAGCATCGGTCTTTACTTATTCGTCTGACCACGAAAAGTGGTCAGACGAGGGCCATTTGGTCTGACGAATTTTCTTCGTCCGACCAATAAGTATAAACAAATACCGGAGACGATAACGGGTCAATTTTCGCACACAAGTGTCCGATTTCGAACACGATCTCAAAAAAAAACCGTTGATTTGCAGTCAATTAGCACCGGGCATTGTCTTTGCCCTCTACTAAGCTATCATGCAGATGAACGAAGCAAAAATCCTCATTGTCGACGACAACCCTGGCGTACTCAGCGCGGGAAAACTGCTGCTAAAACGGCACTTCGCCGCTGTGGAAACCTCCCGCGATCCCGCAGAAATACCCGCCCTGCTCGCTGCCCAGAAATTCGAGGTCATCATGCTCGACATGAATTTCGGGAAAAGTAACCGCCACTCGGGGCAGGAAGGACTCGACTGGTTGGAACGCATCCTGCAAATTGACCCGAACGCCGTCGTGGTGCTTATCACCGCGTTTGGCGACGTTGAATTGGCCGTGCAAGCCATCAAAAACGGCGCGACCGACTTCGTGCTCAAGCCCTGGGACAACGAAAAATTGCTGGGCACCCTGCACGCCGCCATGCGCCTGAGCTCCAGCATCGAACAAAACGACCGACTCATTTCCCGACAATCCGGTGCCAACCTGGCCGCTGCCCGGGATATGCCCCAAATCATTTACCGCAGCGAAGCCATGGAAACGGTGATGCAAACCGTCAGCCGCATCGCGGATACCGATGCCAACGTGCTGCTGCTCGGCGAAAACGGAACCGGCAAAGACCTCGTAGCACAAGCCATTCACGCACAAAGCACCCGCGCACAGGGGAATTTTGTAAAAGTCGACCTGGGCGCCATCACGGAAACCCTGTTTGAAAGTGAGCTGTTCGGCCACGTAAAAGGTGCCTTCACCGATGCGCGCGACGACCGTCCGGGCCGTTTTGAAGCTGCCGACGGCGGCACCATTTTTTTGGATGAAATCGCCAACCTGCCCCTGGCACAACAATCCAAACTGCTCACCGTATTGCAGGAAAAAGCCATTACCCGCGTGGGTTCCAACCGCAGTCGATCCGTGAATGTGCGCGTGGTGGCCGCCACCAACCAAGACTTGTATGCCTCGGTGGGCAACCGCGATTTCCGGCAAGACCTGCTTTACCGCATCAATACCATTGAAATTCAGTTGCCGCCGCTGCGCGAGCGCGTGGACGACATTGAACCACTAGCCCTGCACTTTTTGCAACAGTTTTCCCAAAAATACAAGCGCACCTCTAATGGCATGAGTGCTGCGCTGCTGAAAGAAATGATGCGCTACGCCTGGCCCGGTAACATCCGCGAATTGCAACACGCTGTGGAGCGGGCAGTTATCATGTCCAAAACGGAAAAATTGCAGGTGGAAGATTTCTTTTTTCGCGATGCAAGAAATGCCCAAACGGGCAATGATTTACCCACTATGAACCTGGATGAAATGGAAAAGCAATTGATCGTGAAAGCTTTGGAAAAATACCATGGTAACATCACGGAAGCGGCGCAGGAATTGGGGCTTACACGGGCTTCACTATATCGCCGACTTGAAAAATACCAGTTGTGAAGCACCTACACGACATAAAAAATGTTTCACACAACGACACAACGAACACAACGTAAAATAACGCTTAAGCCAAGGGGGCCAGCACTTAAGGCTATGCACATATTGGACGTTGTGTTCGTTGTGTCGTTGTGTGAAATCTTTTTTGGGAGTGCTAAAAGCACCTACTCCGCGTCAAAATTCAGTTCCGGGTGCTGGACCAAAAGTTTATGGGGTGCCACACAACACCAGGCGCTCCGAATGGCATCCTGACACAGTTCCCACCCAGCTATTGTTAGGTCAATGTTCGTCCAACCGTACTTTCCCCATTTGTTGGGAACTGGAAAAATAGCACCTTTGCTGATGATGGTGAAAACATCCTGGTTTTCAAGTGAAAAACGGAGCGTTCCACGGTTTTCTGCCTTGTTGAGGGTTGCAAAAATTTTATTTTTCACCCGAAACGAAGTTTTATCAAAATGCGGCTGCTCGTCTGCCTCGGGCAGCGAGAGCGCAAACTGGCGGAATGTTTCTGTTGATATCATGCTACGGTAGTTGCGTAAAAATAAAACGAGAACATGACCTTTTCTTCAAAACTCATAGAAAAAGCAGTGGAGGCCTTCGCTTCCCTGCCCGGCATTGGACGAAAAACGGCGCTGCGCCTGGTGCTGCACCTGTTGAAGCAGGACAAAATGACCACCGAGCAGTTCACAACCGCCTTGTCGGCCATGCGCGAAGGCATTCGGGAATGCATCACTTGCCACAATTTTTCCGATGCCGAGCAATGCCAAATTTGTAGCGACCCGCGCCGCGACCGCAGTCTGGTATGTGTCGTAGAGAATGTGCGCGACCTGATGGCCATTGAAGAAACATCTCAATACCGCGGCTTGTACCACGTACTGGGCGGCATCATTTCACCCATCGAAGGCATCGGCCCCAACGACCTGAACATCGAATCTTTAGCTGAACGCGCCCGAGCAGGTGAAATGAAGGAAGCCATCATGGCCATTAGCCCCACCATAGAGGGGGAGACTACTATTTATTATTTAAGCAAGAAATTACAGCCGCTGGGTGTGCAGGTGAGCGCCATCGCGCGCGGGGTATCTTTCGGCGGCGACTTGGAATATGCGGATGAGGTGACGCTGGGGCGGAGTATTGTGGCAAGGATGCCGTACGAAATCAAATAAGATTGTCAAGGTTTCAGGTTTCATGGTTTCAGGTTGGCAAGATATCAAAATGTAACAACGCCAGACAATCTATAGATTAAACTATTGTTAGAACCATTTTCTAAATAGGTTACGTCAGATTGTAACTTTAAACTATGTTTATAAAAGTAATGAGAAAATCCGAGTACATACTCTTTTTGTGCGTTCATAATTGAAGCCAATTTTCTTTCGGGGGTAATTTGAGCATACCTAATGGCAATTTCGTTCTTTTTGGTTACAAAATAGCCAGACTGAATCATAAAGGTAGTCCCTGAAATAACATAATTACGCTGCGTTGTATCCTTCATATCGGTAATTATAGCTTTGTCTGAGTTCCTATTATAGAATTCTGCTTCAAAAGAAAAACCATTGTATTTAAAAAGCAAATCAGCACCATAATATTGAATACTTGCTATTTCCGCATTGTATAAAAAATCTCCAAGTTGCCCCATTGTTCTAGTTGCTGCATCATTATTACTATATACTACTGCAATAGAAAGCTTCGGCTTTTTTTCTTTTTCATTGTCGGCTTCAATATAGTCTCCGTTTTTTGAGAACTCCCCTAATGGCAAATATTCCATTCGGGCAGCATAACAAAGTTTTCCGTTTTTATTCGATATAATTCTGCCCTCACCACTTGATATGCTAAGCGTAGATTTTAATACTGATTTATTAATGTTGAAATTAGTATATAGCCATACACCCTTATCTCTATCCAGTGTGAAATTATTGTTTGAAATGGAGCGTTCTACCAGTTGAAGATTCGCAGAAGAGACTTGCCTTTGACGATTACCGGGGAGTTTAGTCTGCCCAAAACCAACACGAAGCCATTGATTAGCTTTGTAAAAAAGCATGGCATCTCTCAATATCAAATTATTTTGCACGGTACTATTGGCCGAACTTATATCACCATGAGCAAAACCCACTTGAATTCGATACGAAAATTTGGGATTAAATGCTGTACCTTGAATATTTAAGCGAGACCTTCGAAGCAAGAAATCGGCACCTGTAGTTTCATTTGTAATATCGCTTCTACCTTCAAACACGCTTTGAACTCTACCACTTATTGCCATTGTAAATAAAGAATCGGCAGATGTAAATTGAACTCCTTTTCCAAATTCCATATTAATAGAAGCATTTTTTACCTGTGCTAAACAATTGAAGCTAAGCATTAAAATATGCAAAATAATTAAATTAATAATTGTTCTTTTCATTGCTGCTTGTCATTGAATAAATAAGTCTTCGACTGTTTTTTATTGTTTGTAGGATGACCGCTAACGGGCTTATTTGCATGAATTGTCACTTATTTCAAATTCCGTTCCTTCAAAAGGATTTCCAATGCTTCATTGCGTTTCGAATCTTTTATTAATTTATAAATAAAAAACAAAGGAATTAATGTGAAAAACCCCCAAGTGCTTTTTGCTACGCTGTAAATTATTATTCCAGCCATAAACCCAATAAACAGCGCATTAGCGATGGGCGATAATTTGGTCTTTTTTGCTTCGTTTAACAGCTCTTGGTCTGTTAATTTGGATAGTTCTTTTTGCTCCATGTGTATTAGATCGTTTTTAAAATTTGTTTTATCGGCATATAGCCACCAAAGCGTAAATATACGCACTTTTTATACTCACACATTAAAGGAAGCCCATTCCTAAAATGGCGCAAAAAACAAAGCCCAAATAAGTGAGGGGTTGTGGATTGGGTACATCGTGGAGTACGTTTCCTGCGTGGTGAAAACACCCACGCAGGGCGGCTTGCGGTTGGTTCAGAACGTTGGGCGATGGTGGAGGAACACCAAGCAAGGCGGAAAGAATTTATTCCTAGCCAAATTTCATTCCCAGCACATTCAATACCACCAACATCGTCTTCACTTTTTGCTCCCCCTTTTTGCCAAAAAACAAGTGCTGGCACAAGTTTTTACGACACCATTGGAATCTCAGTCCAAACTCGAAGCACAACCAGAAACCGGAAACCATCTGAAACCAGAAACCTCATTAATTGGAATCTCAACCCAAGCCAGCAGCACAACCAAAAACCTGAAACCCTCTGAAACCTGAAACCTTGACAAGCATTTAACGCCTTCCTAACATCCACACCCCATACTTTTTGCGTCTGTATATGTTATAAACCTATCCCAAAACCCAAACTCAACAACCCAATCGACCAAGCGCGAAGCCAACCTGAAACCTGAAACCTCATGAAACCTGAAACCAATAAATATTTATTTATGAAACGGACACTCTTTCTCTTACTCCTGTCCCTCACCTGGATCAATCAGGCAGCAGCCCAATATTTCGGACGCAACAAGCCCCGCTACCACCAGGAAAAATTCAAGGTGACCGAAACAGAGCACTTTGTCATCTACGACTACCTCGATAACCCGGATAAACTCAAAGAACTCGCCGCAGCGGCTGAAGTATGGTACTCCATGCACCAGGACGTACTGCGCGACACTTTTACCGAGAAAAACCCCATCATCATTTACAACGACCACGCGGGTTTCCAGCAGACCAACGTGATTCGCGGTCATGTCAGCGTCGGCACGGGCGGCGTGACGGAGGGCTTGCGCAACCGCGTTGTCTTCCCCGTCGCCGTCAGCAACCAACAGACCCACCACGTGCTGGGTCACGAATTGGTGCACGCATTCCAATACCACATGGTCATCAACGGCGACTCCACCAGCATCCGCAACCTCGCCAACACTCCCCTGTGGATGGTGGAAGGGCTGGCCGAATACCTCAGCATTGGCCGCATAGATGCCCATACAGCCCTTTGGATGCGTGATGCCGTGCAAAGCGACGACATTCCCCGCATCAAAGACCTCGACAATTTCAAATACTTCCCCTACCGCTGGGGGCAGGCGTTTTGGGCTTACGTAACCGGGGTTTATGGCGACGAGGCAATAAAACCTCTGTTCATGAACACCGCAAAATACGGGCTGAATATAGCAGTACCCATGACCCTGGGCACCACCGTGGATTCCTTATCGGAGAACTGGCGGACAAGCCTGAAAAACCACTACGGGCAATGGGTGACGAAGGGTAAAAAAGAAGATTTGCCCGGTAAAAAACTGATCGACGACAAGAACGCCGGCACCATGAACATCAGTCCGGTACTGAGCCCCAACGGCAAGTACGTCATTTTTCTTTCGGAGAAAAACCTGTTCACCACCGACCTGTTCCTCGCCGATGCCCGGACGGGAAAAATTGTCAAAAAAGTATCCAGCACTGTCTCTGATGGTCATATCGACCAGTTTAACGCCATTGAAAGCGCGGGCACCTGGAGTCCCGACAGCAAGCGTTTTGCCTTTGATGTGTATGAAAAAGGCAGGAGCGTATTGGTCATAAAAGATATTTTCAAGGGAAAGAAAACGCAGAAGGTAATCATTCCAGGCGTTACCTCCTTCAGCAACCCCGCCTGGAGTCCTGACGGAAAAAGCATCGTTGTGAGCGGCCAAACCAATGGCCAAACAGACCTCTGGGAATACAATTTCAAAAGCAAAAAAGCCAAGCGCCTCACCAACGACATGTATGCCGAAATGCTGCCCACCTGGAGTGCCGATGGCCAAAAGATCGCCTTTTCTACAGACGAGCTGAGCATGAAACGCGGCCGCAGCAACGGTGCCTGGCAGATGAACCTTGCCACCTACGAAATGGTAAACAGCGCTACCGAGCACATCGACGTATTTCCCGGTGCCGACAACATGAACCCGCAATTCGACAAGGAAGGCAACCTGATTTTCCTGAGCAACCGCGATGGTTTCCGCAACCTCTATCGCTACGATGTGGCATCGAAAAAAGTGTTCCAATGGACCAAAATCGCGACAGGCATCACGGGTATTACCCCGTATGCCCCCGCGATTACGGTAGCCGAAGATCGCGACCGAATCCTATACACCCACTACTCGAATCACGCTTATGTGATACACCAGGCGCAGCTTGAAGATTTCACCCCGGTAGAAGTCGACCCAAGTTCGGTGGATATGGTGCCCGCTTCTTTGCCGCCTTTCAACCCCAAACAGCGCGACATTGTGAATACCAACCTGCGTTTGCTGGACAATAATTTCAAACCAACCGTTGATACTATTGCCATGCAAGCCAAGAAGTTCAAGCCAAAATTCAAGCTGGAATACCTGGGCGGCAGCACGGGCGTGGGTGTGAATACGGGCAACAGCAGCTTTGGCACGCAGACAGGCCTGGCTGGCGGCGTTGACATACTTTTTGGCGATATTTTGGGCAACAATCAAATCTATGCCGGCCTTTCCCTCAATGGCGAAGTGACCAATGCCGCGGGCCAAATGTCATACATCAACAGCAAAAACCGCATCAACTGGGGCGTTAGCCTCTCCCACATCCCCTATATTTCTGGTGGTGCTTACTATCAGGATCCAAATTCCTACAATGGGATTATTGACACTCAATACTATAAAAACGGTCAGGCGTTTCTAGGATGGCAGGATGTGCAGGTGTTGGAGCGTATTTTCCAGGAAAGGGTGGGTGTATTTGCCGCTTATCCGTTCTCAACCACCACGCGGGTGGAAGTGGGTACTGCCTTTGAATACTACAAGCAGCGGCAGGACGCCTACTACTACAACTATGTTTTTAACGCTGCCGGTGCGTACCTCGGACGCAACGACGAGCGGGAAAAACTTCCTGGCGGTGCCAAACTCAACCTGACCAACATCAGTGCCGCCTATGTGGGCGACAACTCTTATTTTGGGCTCACCGCGCCCTTGCAAGGCTATCGCTATCGATTGGGCGTGGAGCAGTATTTTGGGGACTTCAGCTTCACCACCTTGTTGGCCGATGGGCGGAAATATTTTTACAAAAAACCCGTCACGCTTGCCGTGCGCGGCATGGCCTATGGCCGTGTGGGTGGTAATTCCAGCGAGGTGTTCCCGCTGTATGCCGCCAATTCCTACTTTGTGCGCGGCTACACGCGTGAAATTTTCAACGGCGACACCACGGGATTAATCGACAAAGTGGCGGGCAGTAAAATGGTGATTGCGAACGCAGAAATAAGGATTCCTTTCACCGGGCCACGGCGGCTTGCCCTGATCCGCTCCAATTTCCTGATCACCGACCTGAACTTTTTCTTCGACGCGGGACTGGCGTTTTATGACAAAACTTCCTTTCAAAAAGAAGACCCAACGCCATTTGACGGGCGGGACCACTACATACACAAGCCCATCTTGTCTACCGGGGTTTCGTTGCGGGTGAATCTGTTCAATTACCTGGTGGTGGAGCCTTATTTTGCTTTTCCGATTTCGGCACCTGTGGGGACGCGGAAATGGGTATTTGGGTTGAATTTTGTGCCGGGGTGGTAGGCCACGTCTCCTTTTTCACCACCTCATCCAAATACTGCTCCTTCAAATATTCATAAAACGAATGCTTGGTCGCCAAGGGCGGAATCAAATTGGCCAGCAATGCCGTCAGCATCAAATGAAAGATGATGTTGTGGCTATTTGTCATTTCAATCACCAAGATAGAGGACGTAAATGGGCTTCGGGTAATGCCCGTTAGAAACCCCACCATGCCACAAAGTACGATCAGGTTGGTTTCATTTTCGCATCAATACTAGTTTTTGAAAATCTGCCCCCGCCCCATCGACAGCCAATCTGCAAAAGTACAACCCATTTGGCAGCTCCTGCCCCTGGTCGCCTTGCGCATTCCAGGTTAAGCTATCGTTTCCGGGCATTTGGGCCTGATCCGTCAACGTACGTACCAAAACGCCCAGTTGATTAAAAATCAGCACTTTCACTTGCCCGGCAATGGCGGTTTCGTACCGAATAGTCGTTTCCGCACTGAAAGGATTGGGGGTTGGGGGTAGCAGCTTGCCAATGCCCGGTTTTTGAGGTTCTTGAGTCTTTGTATTCAGCAGTGAAATATGCGCATAATACACGTCCTGCTCCCCATTAAAAGTAGCAGCCCAAGCCAGGTGCGCGCCATTGTTGTCAGAAATCATGTGGTAGTAATCGCCAATTTTTTGCTGCACTGGCCAGCCAAGCAACGGATCAAAAGCATCCGACAGGCGCACATTGGGCGACCAACTAACACCGCCATCTGAAGAATTAGCATAGTACAAGGAAGATAGCACCGTGCCAGGGTTGTCGCGGGTATCGAGCCACACCACGTCGATGCGGCCATTGGGCGCTACCGACATGGCGCCAAACCATTGCCACTCGGGGCCTGCATTGTCGTCGTTAATGCGCACAACTGGGCTCCAAGTCAGTCCCCCATCATTGCTTCGCGTAAACACGACATCCCTGGGATCATTTGCCCCAATTTGTTTCAAGCTTTGCAGCATATAGATTTGCCCATTTAGTGGCCCAGGAGCGGCGTTGACGGCAAGGTAGTTTTGGCCAAGAAGCCCCCCAGGATTGGGACTTTGGCCGTTCCAGTTTTGGAAATCGGCATTCATATCAGCAGCAGATGAAAGCGCCCATTCAACAGGTTCGTCCGAAAATTGAGCATTGGACGACGATAAAAAAACTCCGCCATTGCCGCTCATATACAACGTGCCGTCCGGCCCTACTACATTGGTGCCCCAGTACATTCCTGGCGTGAAGGTGCTACAATATTCGTAATCATCTCCCTGATTTACGGAGCGGGTAAAATCGCTGTTATTCGTGCAATCAGAGTAATTATTGCTCCAATTCGAATAAATATGCCCTTTCCCAGGCCCTTCCGTCTGGTCGATGGTCATCCAGGCTTTGTCGCCCCCCACGGCGTACACCCCTTCATCCCAGGTGCTATCGCTGGTGGCGCGATATACGGTGCAATGGTACTGATTTACATTTTCCACCGTGAGCGCGTTGTAATAAAAGCGGCCATCAGCATCGGAAGCCAATACTGGATCGGAGCGAAATACACCGGGATCAAGCACGCCGGGAAAAGTCCAATGCTGTCCCCCATCGGTAGTATACCCAAAGCCTGCCTGGCGGAAACTGCTCTGAATATTGTCGAACTGCCGCCAGCCGATGGCCATGCGGGACGGGTCTTTTGAATTGACGGCCAGGGAAGGTTCGTTGGCTGCGTCGTTGAGGATATTGTTTCCGTTGGCATCAACATTTACCTGGGTCACGAATATGTTTGGGCCTGAAAATTGGTATGCAGGAGAAACGTTGGGCGTGGCCCCCTGCGCTGGTGGCAGGTAGGGGCCGCTTATGGTTTCATGGTGCTGGGCGGCCAAAAGCCCTGGCAAATAGATTAGGCAAAAAAATGCGAAGTAGCGAACGGAGGAGTAGTTGTTTTGCATGGTATCGGGTAGATTTGTTTGAGCAAATATACCCAAATCCTAAATTACAGACGATGGCAATAACCACGTAGCGGTGACATTCTAGTAGCACTTTAAAAACGCCAACCCAACAAAAAATTACCCTGTGCGAACCCAAATTTCTGCGCCGCGTGATCCTGCTTCGACATGGTCGTTCTGATATCCGGCATGTGGATAAACCCAGATTTCAGGTTGCCCGCCAAATAAAAATGGTGGAAAAAAGTGACATCAATACCAACTTTGAGCGACATGCCATAGCCCGCTAAATGGTACGCGTCATTTCTCTTGTTGGAAAGCAAGGTTGCATTGGTGCGGGGCAATAAAGCGCCGATGCCGATGCCTTCCGTCACATTCACTTCAATTTTGCGGCCCGTACAATGCGTCAGCATCGGCAATACATTATCGGTTCTGTTGCATTCAACCACAATATAATTCAGGCCGTCTGTATGTTCAAAAAGCAGGAGGTCCTCTTTCACCGCTATTGGTTCATTGTTGTACGTACCGTTGTAGGCGGTACCTGATTCCGCAATGTTGCCCGAAATATTGACCATTTGGTCTTGCACCATCACATACTTCATGTGGTCGGCGCTGAGGGAAATGCTGTAATGGTCGTTCAAATAGTATCCCAAACCGTAGTTGCATTGGGGGATGGTTAATTTGCTCAGGTTCAAATACACATCTGCAGAAAAAGGTGTCTGGCGGTCTTTGGCGACTATTTTATGAAGGGTAAAATCATAATTCTCTCCGTACAAATGCAGGTTTGATTTTGTGTAAAGTGCTCGATTGTAGCCCCAAAAGAAATAAAACTTCCCTTTGTTGCCCTTGGGTTTTGGTGTGTTCAAGGTAGTTTGCGCAAAGCTGGGAATTGTGCATAACAGCGCGAATGCCAGTAGTAAAGTGTTTTTGTGTTTCATCTTAAGTATGTATGAAAGGTGCTGAATACTATATAGACTTATTTTGCCCTGTGGACTTTTTTACCACATAGCCCGCACAGAACACATAGTTATTGCACTTAGAGTACTATGTGTTCTATGTGAACTATGTGGTAAAATGTGCGCTATGTGGTCAAAAGCCTATGTGGTCGCTGACTTGTTTGCCGCACGCTCCCGCATCCGCGCTGCCACCCAGCCCGGTACCACCAAAGCGCCCACGAGCAAGTATCCGTAATAGGCCATTCCCCGCCAGATCAGCGCCACCACCATCCCAATGCCCTGGGGCACTTGGTCGCTGATAAAATTTGCCAACGCGATTTCATACAAACCCGCCCCACCCGGTGTAGGGCTAAATGTCAACATCGTGAACATCGCTACCAGCCTGGCATAAATAAATGCCTGGGTGCTGCCATCCAAAGGTGTGGCTGGCACCAGGGCGATGATGATCAAGTTGATCATGATAAACTTTCCCGTCCAGGAGCCAACGGTAGCCACAATTACCTTGAAGTGGTAGTCCCATTTTTGGCTGCGCATTTCCATAGCTGCCAGCTTGAACTCATTTCCCCAAAAACTGAGTCTTTTCGAAAATCTTTTTAAAAACGGGAGCTTCGCCAGCCATTGGAGCAGTGTATTTGCCGCTTTTGGATTCAAGATCAGGAAAAACACCAATAAAAGCCAGTACGTCAAAATCATACCATAGGTGATGAAAAAGGTGCCGCTGGCCAAACTGACATCGCTGAAACCAGTCATGCCAGGGTACAACATCGGCGGGCCGTAAACCAGCAGCAGCAAGGGAAGCGTCAAGACAAAAAAACCCGAATCGCATACCATCGCATACAATACGGCTGCTGCTGTGCGGCCGGCCGGCAACTTTTCCTGGGTGAGCACAAATATCATCACGAAAGGGCCGCCCTTGCTCGTCGGGGTAAGCGCACTGCTAAACTCCCACAGCACCATCAATTCCAGGCACTTGCGAAAGGAAAACTGCCCCCGCGTCAGTACGAACAAACGATAGGTATACGAAAGATGACGCAGAAACAACACCAACAGCGCCGCCCCCAACCATAGAAATGCGGTGCCCGACCAATGAATGGATTGAAACCGTTCGAGATCAAATTGGCTGTAAAACAAGTACCCGACCGCCGCCAAACCAAGCAAAACCGGAAAAATCATGCGACTCAAGCGTATCGATCGTAGAACCTCCCGACCCTCCTCATCCAAGGGTTCCTGCTCATTTGTGGTATCGTTCAAAATGTATTGTAGTTTATAACTTCAACAGGTCGACGCTGTAATACAGGGTAGCCCCCTGAAAAGCGATGCTACCGTTGCAAAGTATGTTGTTGCCGTCAGTGCAATATCGGCTGTAAAGGTTGTCCAGGTTGGCCATCCCGAGATTGAACCGCAATCCGAGGATTCCTCCCAGGTCTTTTTTGCCAAAATTGAGCTTGTACTGCGCGCCCACCTGCAAGCCCAAATCGTTCTTTTTGAAATCATTGTTGGCTTTAAACAGTACATTTTCATTTCCAGGCTCCTCCAAACCTTTGCTGCGTGCACTCACCAAACGACCATAATACGGGCCAGCCATCATGGAAAAGCGACTGTCGCGGCCAAAAGAAACCTCTGGGTAAACACCAATGACCAACCAAGTGGTGTTGTACGTCAAATCACGTTTGTACAGCGTGAAGGAGGTGTCTTCCAGTACGGTAAATTCAGACTTTGCATGGGCAAAGCGGCCTGCCAGCCCAAGCTCTACGTTCACCGTAACAAAGCCGCCACGGCCCCTGAAACGCAACTGGGTGCCAAGCTCCCAACCGGGTTTCCAGTCAAAAGCAGGTGGAGCAAAATCTGGCGGCTCTGTAGGGAAATTCCCCGTGCTGCGAATATTTTGGTAATTCACCCCGCCTTTTACCCGGAACTCCACTGCACCCGGTGTGAATTCCCGCTCAAAAACGTATTCCCGTTTCACCGTTCGCCCATTGCGCAAACTTTCCGTTGTCACCTGGATTTCGCGATTACCCAGCAATAAATACCGGATTGTCTGCGGGTCGGCATTGTCGGGATTCATGAATATAAAAAAACCACTCTGGTCAATGTCAATGAGCTTGAAAGCCACTACTTCGTTTTGCTTTGGCGGTTTCGGAATAATAAAATAGGTGATGTTGGTGTCGCGCAATTCGAGGCGCAAACGTTCCATCAGCACTGTATCGCCATTTTCAGGCTTGATGCGCACACTGCGCCCATCAAGGGTGCTATCATTGGTTACCGCCCAAATTTCAAGCTTGTCACCTCGGTCTGTCGGCTGGAACCAGGTACCGTCAAGTCCGCGCCGTAATTCGCGGAAGGCAGCTTTGGGGTTGTCAATTTGTGCCATGGAGGCCAATGGGACAAGTAAAAAAGCTGCCAAAAGGAAGCGAGATATTCGTAACATGGATAAATTTTTAAGACAAAAAAAGGAAGAATTGAGGCATTTAGGGGCAAAGATACCTACATCAGCATACCTTCCACTGCTTGTAATGGCGCAGGTATATCTTTTTTGCCCAACAGCGCCAAAAACCAAGCCCTTCTGCGACCATCTGATGGTCATCCAATACCCATAGCGCTTCTTTACGTACATATAAATGTTTTTTTATTGGCGCAAATTTAAGCAGCTAAGTTGTTTTCCAGTGTTTCCGTAGCGGTATCCTTAAATTTGCTCATTTAATTTGCACTTTTTAAAGTAAAATTACAGCCGATTCGTCTTCCCCCTTAAAAGAACCAATGCTTTCAATGGCAGCACAGCAAAATATCGTGGGGGTCGTCCGGGAATACGGGAAGCGGCTGTTCGGGTTTATCCGCAACCGGGTAAAGACCGACGCCGATGCAGAAGATATCTTACAAGATGTATGGTACCAATTCAGCCGGGTAGCCGATGCTGAGCCAATCGAGCAACTCAGCGGGTGGCTGTATCGTGTGGCACGCAACCGTATCACCGATCTGTACCGTAAACGCAGCAACGACAGCCTGGAAGACTATGGCTACGAAGAGGAAGATGGGACATTCAATTTCAGGGATGTTTTATTGGCAACGCCGGAAACGCCGGAGACTGAATTTTTTCGCCAGTTATTCTGGGAGGAACTTATGGCGGGTCTCGATGAGCTGCCCGAAGCCCAGCGCAACGTGTTCGTCTGGAATGAATTGGAAGATCAAACCTTCCAAGAAATAGCCGACCGGACTGGCGACAACATCAAAACCCTCATTTCACGAAAAAGATACGCGGTGCAGCACTTACGCCTGCGCCTCGACACCTTGTACCAAGAATTTATCAACAATTAAAACATCCATTATCATGTCCGACACAAATTCAAACTTCTACAACAACCGCCGCTGGAAACCTTGGTTTATCCTCATTCCATTTGCGTTCATCGGTATTGCCCTGTTAATGGGTTGGGTCGTGATGTGGCTTTGGAACGCCATTTTACCCGATCTCCTGGGCTTAAAAGTAATTGCTTATTGGCAAGCTGTCGGGCTGCTGCTGCTTACCCGCATCCTTTTTGGCGGTATTGGCGGCGGAAAGAGCCGTGGCAACAGCTGGAATAAAGGCCGCTGGCAATCGCCCCAGTTTCGGGAGGGCTGGATGCAGATGAGCGAGGAGGAGCGCGAACAGTTAAAAGCAGATTGGCAAGAGCGCTGTCGGAAGCGGGATCAAAAATAACAGTGTTTTATACCTCATTTTGCCATTTAACACGGGCAGTGTCCAGCAAGGATGCTGCCCGTGTTTTTTATTCCACGGTGTGGCTGATACGCTTAACAACTTCATTTTAATACCCCCCCCACCCCCAGGGCAAAAAAAAAGCTCTTGCTTTAAAGTAATTTATTGGCCCATTCGTCTTCCCTATTATATCATTCACTATTAAAACAAAAACACCATGCGATTTGCAAAATTCTTTTTCCTATTGCTCTTTGGAGCCGTATTTATCATAACGCTGATGAAAGTCCTGGTTTTAGGCCTCTTTGCAGCAATGGTTTTTGGCGGCATCTTTCTGGCAAGCCGAGCATTCGGTTACCGCCGATTCCAGCGCCACCAACACCAATGGGCAATTCCTTATAGCCAAATGAACCAATTTGAGCCCTTCAACAACCAACAGTCCCCCTTCGAGCAGCCACTCAACCCAAACTGGCAAAAGCGCCCAGTCGCCCCCACTTTTGGCCACCGCATCGAAGTACTCTAACCTAAAACCATGAAACCCTGAAACCATTTAACTTTGAAACCATTTAACTTTTTAAGCTATGTATCACGAACATCACACGCGCCCAGGGCGCACGCAAGGGCGCGGCTGCGGCGCATGGAAAAATGCAGCACAGTTTGGCCATTTTGGTCACTTCGGTCGCCACTTTGACGACCAAAACCAGGCAAGACAAACGCCCGTCAACATCCGCGAAACCGCCGATTATTACGAACTGTTTGTCTACGCGCCCGGCCTCAGCAAGGACGCTTTCAATGTCAACATCGCCGACGGTGTACTCATCATCAGCGCCGTCGCAGGGAATGATGAAAGCGCCACACGCAGCCAGTGGATGCACCACGAGTATCAGCGCGGCGGCTTTGAACGTCGCTTTCAGTTGAACAACAAAATCGACACAGCAGGCATTACTGCCCGCTATGTCGATGGAGTGCTCGAACTGATGCTGCCCAAGGCACCGGGTACTGCGGCGCAAGGAATTGCGGTGGCATAGGCGCTAAACTATGAGTCATCCCGAATTTTCGTGAATCCTAGGTATTTTAGATGGAAGGGCTAGGTGAATCGGTTGCATTCGTTTTTACTTATTCGTCAGACCACGAAAAGTGGTCGGACGAGGGCCATTTGGTCTGACGATTTTTCATCGTCCGACCAATAAGTATACACAAACGCCCGAATTTACACCTATTTTTTCTCCAAAAAAATAAGGGATGACTCATATTACGCTTTACTGTACTTTGACCGGAAACGTCACATCAAAATCAATCTCGCCACCAGGGCTCAGCAGATTATCCTTGGTGGTAGGTAGGTGGTGCAACGCGATGTTAACGGTACCTGTGCCAGTCCCTGCCGTCCATTTGGTAACCAGGCCGAACAGTTTCCCATTTGAGTCAACGTCGTCGTAATCAATTTTTGAAACCGCCAATCCAGAAAGCTTGTAAATGAAAAGGTGATCGGCACTTTCCTCCTCAATTTCCGTTGACACATCCACCACAGGGCTTTGTGACTCATCCAATACACGCAGGTGGCACTTGATGTCCGTAGTTCCAGCGGGAATTACGATTTCATCAATACTGGCATTCCCTGTGTCTCCGCCGTCCGGGTCGCTCCAAGCAAACTCCTGGTCAAAGCCCCCTGAACCCGTAAGGTGTACGATGATTTTTGTGATGTTTTCCTGTTGCGTGGAGGAGTCTTTTTTACAACCTGGGGTTAAAAAAAGCGCAACAAAAAGGATTGCAAATGAAAGAATGAATCTCATAATTTATTGAATTTTAAATGGTTAAGAAAAAAATATTTTCAAGCTCGTGATTTTAAAAGGCAAGCGTAGGAACTTATCTAACTTGACTTATCATATTGAGTGAATGTGAACAAACCCTCCTTCGCTTTCACCTGCCTTAGCCTTGGCGACGGAAGGAAAGCTATGGCGGGCACGCAACGAACAACTAGCAACGAACATCTAATTTAAAAGACCAACTTCCCCCGCAACCCCACGTTCACCCCCGGTTCATCAGCGTAATAGCGGAAGAAATTGAGGTATTCGCGGTAGCGGACATTGGTCATGTTCTGCATGGTTAAGCCAACTTCAATTGACTTGCCGGATTTCCCACCGAGTGGAAAACTGTGTCCAGCGTCTAAGCTGAGCGTGCTAAAAGTCGGCGGCGGCGCTTTAAACAAACCTTCCGGAAAACGGGACTGTCGCAGCACCGTCATGGCCAGCAGCCGAATAAAGGTTTCGCTTCGACTTGCTTCGGCATCCTTTTTAGGGCCCAGTGTCCATTTCAAACCGTATTGAAAGCGATCGGAAGGCATCAAAGGCAGCCATTTATTGGTATCATTTGCAGTTTCGGAGCCATTGCTGGCCCTGAACCCGCGCAACAAGGAAACCCGGCCTTCTACCGACCAATGTTTCGATACCGGTACCGACATATTACCATCAAAACCTTGCAATACGGCATTGCTTTGCTCAAAAGTGTAAAGCGGGAAAGTGCCGCGAATCGTCTGAATGCCTTGCTGTTGTGGCTTCAAATACATGAAATTTTGGATTTGGTTGCGGTACAAGGTCAGCGTAAACTCAGTGCGTCTAGGTTGCCATTGCCAGGTCAGGTTCGTATTCCAGGCCTGCTCCGGCACCAAGTCGCTGCGCCCGCGCTCGTAGGTCGCTGAGCCGTGATGTACCCCTTCGGCGTACAGTTCGTTCACATGCGGCGGTCGCCAGGCCAGGCCACTGTTCAGGCTGATTTTCATGGCGTTGTTCACGCGATATATCCCGCCAAGGGTACCCGATGCATTTCCAAATGAAAGCACATCGTCAATATTGCGGCTGCCATTTCCCAAAGAAGTCACATGGCTCCAGCGGTAATCGTAACGGGCGCCAATCTCAAATTCCCAAGGAATCGGGTAGCGCCGCCAGCGCTCCATGGCCCATACGGCAGCACCCAGCGTGAGGTAATCGGGAATCAAACCGCCCTGCCCTACGTAGTTGAGCTGATGGGTACCTTGAACGCCAACCCCGCCCTGCCAATGGTGAATGGGCAAATGCTCCAAGGCCAAATCAAGGGTGTTTGTCCAAATTCGGAAAGAAAGCTGATTCTTTTTCAGCAAATCCAGCGGATCGCTTTTGGGTGGATGTCCATCAAATTCGCGGCGGTAGTTGTACTGCCAGGAATACTGTTGCGTGAATTTCCACTTGTCTGACACGTGGAATACAGCTTTGTATTTCAGCATGTTGTGCTGAATCAATTGGTAAGGCCGATTGATTTTCCAGCTAAATGCATCCACATTGTTCAATGGAACATCACTTCGAATCGCCAGGCCAAAAGTAGTAGTATCGCTGATATGCGCTGCCCGCAGAATACCCAGTTTCTGATCGAAGCGCGTAAGACCAATTTCATGTTGCCAACGCGCTGTTTTCCAGCCTGCCATGGCAGAAAAATTCAGCTCTGAAACGCCAGTATTCCCCAAATAGTAATCAGGAGCACGCAAATTGCCGCTGTGTTTGGCTGTGCCTTGCAAACGAAACGTAAGCGAGCGGCCCGGTAAATGCCAGTCAGCAGCACCAGACGATACGCCGCCCCGTCCATTGGAAAAACCACCCAGCGACAGCCACCCGCCAATACCTTCCTTTTCCCGCAGCGGCGCTGGTTCAATCAAAATCGCGCCACCCATAGCGCCTACGCCATAACGCACCCCGGCAGCGCCTTTCACGACAGAAACCTTATCAGCCGTAAACGGATCAACCTCTGGCGCATGCTCACTGCCCCACTGCTGCCCTTCCAACACCACATTGTTGGTTACAATCGCAATGCGGTTAGAGTGCAAGCCTTGAATGACGGGCTTTGAAATGGTGGCACCAGCGTTGAGCGTTGTCACGCCTGGGAGCCTTTTTAGCGTTTCGCCCAGATTTATGCCCTTACTGGCCTCCAAATCTGCATACCCGACATTGCTCTGCGCCTGTGTGGGCGCGAGCGCAACGGCCTTTTCCATAATCACTACCTCGTTCAGGGCGTTGTTGTGTTCCAGTTTAAAATCTACCGTGGTATTTTCTGTCACACGCACGATTTGGGTGAAATGGGCACATTCCACATGACTCACTTCCACCGTGTAGGAAGTGTTTTCACATAAATCGGCAATGGAGAAATAGCCAGATGCATCGGTCATGGCGCCTCGATTTGCTTCCTTGACGAAAATGCTGGCGTAGGGAAGCACCTCATTGTTGGAGGCTTCCCGAATATATCCGTGCAATGCGAAATGGCAATGCTGTGCTTCCACAGACGTGCCAACGCATAGCAGCCAAAAAACCACCAATGTGGCTTTGCTGATAGACATGGAATAAGAATTGAAAAAATGAAAAGTGCCGCAGCCAGGTGGTTGGAGACAACTAATTCTGGGCAGAGCCATCCGCAGAGGCGGCTAGAAACACCTAACCCCTGAAACTACAATGCAGGAGGACCACGCAAACGGGTCGTGTCATGGATGGTATTCGTGCAACTAGGGCTAAGTTGAAACGTGGCTTTGGAAGCGGTCACTAAAGCAGGCTTTGCAGCCAAAGCCGAAACAGACAACATGTACGGCGCAGATAAAACGAAAGCACAAAGTGTGCAATGCTCGTTGGCATATCGTTCATCATGCAAGTGGGTGGCATCGTGGTCGTAATTGACCATACATTCAGGGCCGCTGTGCTCGTGGTGCTGAAACAAACGGTGCACCATTCCCATTGACCAGCCGGCCATGAAAATCAGCAAAATTGCCCATGCGCCGAAGCGCTGATATTTTTTTAATTTAATAATAAGGTAATGAGATAAATTGGCAATGTGATAATTTGATAATGCGATAATTTGATAATGGCAAATTGCCCAAGCATCCGTGAAAGCTGCGCTTCAATGATGTTTGAGGATGCGAATATAGTAAAACACCTAAAAACGCACAGGGTTTAAGCGCTTATTTTCGACAAAGGATCGCTTCCCTGCCTTGAGTTGTCCTGCTGTAAGTATCCGTCCACGCCGTGAGGGGATAGAATACCACAATGCCGCTGCCTTTCGTGCTTTCAGCGTACTAAACGAGGACGGTTGCTTCTAGCACGACAAATGAAGGTAAGGGTAGAAAGTCTTTCAATAAATGGTGTAAAACGGCTAAATACTTCAATCTCCTTAAAGTGAATGGAGGCGATCATTTCTTACCCGTCAACTTCGCGTGTTCCAAAGTGTAATACGGCTGCGAAGGGTCGGCATAATTGAGCCGCATGCGCCCCGTCAGGTAAATATAATCGTCTGTGTGCAGCCCTTTTTCTGCATTGGTAAACAATACCGTCATGATGGAAGCAGGCCCCGCTTTTCCACAAAAAAAACAGGCCGAGAAGGGGTTGGCCGACAGCGTAATTTGCTTGCCACCTGGATCGAGTGGTATCGCGAAACCTTCAACCGACACCATTTGCCCATCAAGTTTTTTTACGAGTTCGGTAAACAGCGGGAATGGGGGCTCCTGATTGGGCTTCCAACTACCGTCAAGCGGAATAGTAGACAGCGTGTACCAATGGGCTTTTATGGGTTGCTCATTTTGAGCGCTTGTTTTATGCGCCGTAAAAAGGCTCATGGTAATCATTAGTGGAAGCAGTAGTTTGTGCTGCATGTTGATTTATAAGTTCTAAAATGATTGCCGCACCCAGTCATCAGAAACCTCGCTGCTGTGTGGAGGGCTTGACCTTTGAATGCTTTGTGATAAATACCCAATGCGGAAAAATGTTCACGCGGCGCGTTTACGCATCCGCCAGCGCCGTCGATAAATCCATCCGAAATGCCTTTGCCGCTGGTATCAACGCCGCCAACAGCCCGACCAATAAGGCGACTGCCAACAATACCCATTCTGACGGGATAAAGTCATAACGAAAAACCAGGTGGAAGTCTTGTGCTGCAGTGCTGTTTAGCAGCCATAAACCCAGTCGGCTCAACAGTACACCACCAACAAAACCCGCCAGGGCTAATAATAAACCCTCCGATATCAGCAATCCAAACAAACGCAGGCGACTACACCCCAAGGAACGCAACAACGCCAGTTCATAACGCCGCTCCCGCAACCGGTTGTACAAGGCAATAAACACACTAAAGCCAGAAATAAACATGATGCCCAGCGCCAGTGCCTGCAAAGTAGCCACGCCGATGCCCAGCAGTTTCATCAATCGGTTTATTTCCAGGGCTGGAATGGTGGCTTGCAAGTTGGTGGTTTCGTTCAACATGCGCGGCAAGGTCATGATGGCCATGGTGGAGCGGGCTTTTATAAGGGCGGCGGTGATTTCGTGGGGGTCGGGGGTGGGCGGGGCGGG
>JBBRWA010000048.1:0-26560 GCA_038246345.1 Chitinophagales bacterium | reverse complement strand
ATGAGACAACTGACCGCACGGCCGCCAACAACAGGCGCTATCACAAGGAATAACCCCCTAATTCCCGTCTGACCGCAGTTGGAAAACCCAATTGCAGGGTCATGACATGCCCCAAAAAGCCCAACCCGCACACATTATTCTAAAGTCACACAAAAAAAAACAACTTATGCATGGGGTTTTGTCAAATCTAACTTACTTTTATCCGCACATAAGCCTGGCTCCAGCATGAAAAAAACTATTCAATTCCCATAGATTTTCTTGGCTGCTGTTCCTGACCCCGCAGCTTTCCCGACTTAAGTACGGGACAGGCTGTTCAACTCAAAGCTCCCGCAACCAAGCCCTTGGGCGGCTCGGTAAGGGGAAAGGGAGTGCGGGGCTTGGCTGCGGGAGCTTTGCTAAAAGTTTGAACCGCCCCGAGCGCGGTACAGAAAGGGAATACTTTGACCATGGTGGGCACAATAAAATGTATATTTTTAATCCTCGCCAAGTGTTCTGTAGCTCCCTGCGCAACCAAACCGAGCGCCGTCGCAGTGTCTTCTACCTGCCGCGAACGTACACGGAACTGCGGATTGAGGAACACCTTCTTAGGCTTAAGGAATGTCCACTAGCGTAGAACTTCATTTTAATTTTTTTACGAATAAAACAAAATCATATGAAAGAAAACGGAAAATCTGGAAACCCTTGGTGGATTCCATTGTTTTTTTTGATCCTATTTATAGGAATGTGTGGAGACTGTTACTGGAGAGCCACAGATAAAGCCTATAGAGAGATGGAGCCGAGGCTTAAGATTGGACCCGGAGTGCGGTTAATTTTCCGCCTCGACGGGTTTTCCGCCGTTTCCTCCCCAAGCCCAGTGCTGCCGAAGTCCTCCGACCTAGTGCCCACGTATAATACGATTATCCTTAAAACTGAGGAGTTTACTTATTCATCACAAACCTTGTACTCCTTCTAAGTCGGCATTGACCTGTTGATGAACGATAGAATAAACCTTGTGAAATAGTAGTGGAACATCTGACGAGGTGCAAATTGGCGATTGGGTAAAGGTTGTTACCAGTGTAGGGGACTTTCCCTTACCTTTTTAAAGAAACGGTATGAAGCCGTTACTTTTTCTTTATTTAAAAAAACACACATCATGCAACAAGGAGATAGACTGAAAGTATTCGATCTTAAAGGCAACCAGATTTATTATGGATTGGTTACCAATCAATCAACATTTAATCTTCACGACTTTGGTGAGAACCATGTTTTTTATGGAAAAATTGTTGTAAAAGGGGTTTTCAATTTATTCTCTGTAAATAATGATAGCGAGGTAATTTATAGAGTAAAAGAATTAGATTTAGTTACGTTTGTTGTGCAGGATTTACAAGGTAATCTTATCTATCTTGGTAAAATAAGTCAATAAGTTATTTATAGATTTATTGGTCATTAAAAACCTTCCAACTCGACAGGTATTCCTCCGTTTTCTCGTCAAACCCATGCCCATCAAATGAATAAGTAAATAAAATAGCGCTAACAATGCACTCGCTTTCATGCCCCCTAAACTTGCTCACATCGTGAGTGCCCAAGTTCATGCGACAAAAAAGCAGTTGCGGCACGAACAAGTACCGATCATTTTTCCAGATCAAATTCAATTGTTTAACCAGCTATCTTATTCTTATGAAAGCAATTATTCCATTGCTTTTTATTTGTGTTTCATGTACGAACTGCACCCAACAACAACCGGTGACCCGTGCAGTTGATTTTGAAAAGGAAAACGGGGAATGGAAGATTGCCTATTTGGGGTTTCATTATCATCCGATGTAGGAGGAGAAAAAAGCAGGATTTGACAAATCGCCAGAGACCCGGGCGCAATAGTTTTGTTGCCTGAAAATGATTTGTCAAATAAACACATCTTTTCAGGGCGGTACATGGCCTAAGTCCTTACCGATATGTTCTACAAAGGATTGCCCTTGAGTCGCCGCCTGCCAGCATGAGCTGTTTGAGATTTTGTTGAGCCTGTTTGTTTCAAGCTTGTTCGGGATTCCAATTCAATCCGGCATTTTCCCTCCTGAGATGCTCCTGGGCACTAAAGTTTCCACCAAGCCCATTTGAGCAGCGCGCCAAATGTACCGGACGATTCCATCTGTCGGTTCTCGTTGATAGTGTATGTTGCCAATTTTAAAGGGTTGGCTGGCCGAACCCGACTCGTTTTTTCCCCGGAGTAGCAGATTTGCCACAGCGGAGACCAGCTTTTTTTTGCTCCCGTCTTTATCGCGTAAAACGCTAATTTTCAGGTCATCATAAGTCGCTTCCACCGTACCCTGAGCCAGGCCATTTCGGACCTGAACCTTAAGTTCGATTTTTTGAGCGACGCCAGATTCTATGCGGAAATTATTTTTTTCTGCTACCAGGCGGTTGAGGGAGGTCATGTCGATCCGGCCCAGGTTACCGGAATAATCACAACGAAAAGTCGGAGACAGCAGTGGGAGTTGAAGCGACAAATCGAGCAAACCAGCCCCCATCAGTTCCGCTCGTGCATCAATACGTGCAGGCGTGGCATCGCTCATTTTGAGGGTATCGTTCGTGACGTTTAAAATGACGCCGTTGGCATGCTCAAATTCGAGTTGTCCTTTATCGCCTTCCAACAATTCTGTATAAAGGATATTGGAATTGCGCACCAAAATGGTGTCAATATTCAGGTATACCTTAATGTTGCGGAAGAGTTCATGCGGCATCCGCTTATGTCTGGAAAGGGGCAGGTTCTTGTTTTGATACAGATTGACAATGGCACTTTCTATCACCACAGATTCCATCGTCAGTTCCTCCTTGTGCAGTGCCCGGAACAGGTCGAGTTTTCGAATGATGATTTCTTTCATGTTAATTTTGACCCGGGGTACGCGCAGCGTCAAGCGCTTCATGAATTCAGCGTCCGTTATAGTGGGAAGGATACTAACCTGCTGCAGTTTTATCAAATCGTCCTTTCCGTCTATGGTTGCCGACTTGATGTGATAACCATATACACTTCCGGCCGGGTAAAATTCATAGTTGAGCATTGTAAGCAATATACGCCTACAATACAGTGCGTTGCTGTGTTTGGCAGTGTCATTGGCCACGATATTGACCCTGCTCAGTACGCCATTTATGCTATCGGCCTGCTGATAACTGCTTTGATTTTGGATCAGGTTGCGGAAGGAGAATTTACCATTTGAAATGGCCACATACCCGATATGAAGCTGATCGGTAAAGGGCGCGATGCGTTCCGGCAGCCGGTCAAGCATGCCCGGAACAAGTGCATTAACTTCGGGCAACTTCGCCTGTGCGGTATCTTTGACCGATACCATATCCAGTTCAGGTTCAACGATTTCAATCCCGTCCATATCCAGTTTTTTCGTGCGCCAATATTTAATCCAGCCAATGTCTTTGATCCGCAAACGCTTTATACGGAGATTGATCTTAAGCGGGGTGCTATCAGGCTTCTCCTGGCGCATCACTTCCCACCGGACGGAGTCTGTACGCAACGCTACTCCATCTGCCTCCAACCGGCCTGTGAAAATATTGACGTGGATGCGGTCTAACTGAAGTGTGTACAGGTCGTTGCTGGAACGGGCGGTGGCTTTCACCAGCGCCTCTTTCAGCATTGGATCAAGCCAATAGCGGGCATAGACTAAGCCTGCAATGAAGCTCAGCACAAGTAGGGTGGAAAGAACAAGCAGTAAAATGCGAATAGGTTTGGGCATTGTAAAGTATTGATTAACAGCGACTACACCACACAGGGGTAAAGGCTTTCCTAAAAAAGCTGTGCCATGCGGTTTTCCGGGCCAAGTGCTTGTTCGGGATATAGTTTTGATGTGACGCGAGACAAGCAAAGCCCCCGCCCAAAACCTTTTGACAAGGAAATGGACGGGGGCTTTTTATGTTTAGTGCATTTGTTTTATTGGCAAGCGACTTCACTTCGTTAGTGCATCTTTCCACGCGCTTTTCAGCGCGTGCACCGCCACCTGCTGCGCATCTTTGGCTTCTGGCAACACGATGGCTGCGCCAAAGAATTCGTGCGTCACCCCGGCGTAGAGTTTGTGCTTGACCGTTACGCCCGCTGTTTTCAGGGCATTTTTAAGTGCTTCTCCATCATCGCGCAGCGGGTCTATCTCTGCATTGATGATGGTGGTATTGGGCAGCCCGGCCAGGTTGGCGCTCACCAATTTCATGCGCGGGTCTGAAGACTCGCTCATGTTATTGAGGTAATGGGAAAAAAACCACTCCAACATGGCCTTGTTGAGCGGCTTGGCATTGGCATATTTTTTCACGGACGCTGCATTCAAGTCGTTGTTGGCCACAGGGTATACCAGCACCTGGCAAAGCGGCATCGTCACCCCGTTGTCGCGCGCCATGATGCTGACGTTGCAGGCCAGATTGCCGCCCGCGCTCTCACCCAGCACCGCTATGCGCGCAGGATCGGCACGGAAGGAGGCGGCGTTCTGCAACACCCACTTGTAGGCCGCGAAAGCATCGTTGTGCGCCGTGGGGAATTTGAACTCAGGCCCTTTGCGGTACTGCACAGACACGACCACTGCGCCCGTTTTCTCCGCAATGGCGCTCGCGCTGGCATCGTACACGTCTAAGTCGGCGATGACCCAGCCGCCGCCCTGGTAATACACTATGACGGGCAAAGAGCCCGTGGTGTTTTTGGGTGTGTAGATGCGGGCATGGATGCTGCCGCCGGGTACTGGGATATCGCGGCCCATCGTATCCACCATCGGAGCCGGCATCTGGATGTTGTTTTCCTTTACCACAGCCATGACGGCGTCTGTCAGCGTGGGCTGCTGGCGCGCCTGTTGCGGCGTGAGCGACTCAATGGGCTGCGCAGGCAGGCTTTGAAGTTTCTCGATGAGCACCAGCATGGCATCGTGGATGGAAGTGCCCCATTCAGGGCGCGGGCCTTTGGGCTTCAGGCCCGTAGAGGCTGTATTCTCGGTGTTGCAACTGGAAACAGCAGCAGCGAAACCGCAAAAAACCAGCAAGGATAGTGTGCCTAACAGAATCATAGTGTAATCGAAATGATGGGTAATGGCATGCGCAGATTAGGAGTGTTGAGGGGTGCGCCCGCCATGCATCATTGCTGATGCCTGTCTTCAAAAAAAGGTTTGCCACGCAGGCATGAGAAAAATAATGCCCAAAAATCCTACCCTTTTGCCATTGCGGGGAATGTTGGGGCGGTTGAGGGGCAGTTTTGTGTCTTTTGTCGGGTTGAATCCCTCTTTTAAAAAGCCAGTCCCGCCTTTAGTTCACCATAGATATCGAGACTCGGACCCGCTTTCCCGTTTATTTCTCTGCCATCTTGGTACATGATATTGCTCTGACGCTGGAAGGCGCCTGCGCCGATCTTAAATTGCACAAAGCCACGGTTCAAAATACGGTGTTGCACGCCCAAAACGGATCGGACATATTGAGTGTTGCTGGTGCCATCAGAGTTGTTTCCTATTTGCGTAAAATGGCTTCGAGTAGCACCATATCCGGCATGCACCCCCCAAAAAACACCGGAAAGATTGTTGCCGGATTTGCCCTCCAACATGCGCTTTTTTTGCAAAAAATACCATCGCAGTTCAACCATACCGCCGCCGCCTATGGCGTTTACTTTGATTGGCCCGGGAAATCCAGTGTTAAAAGCATAAAGCGCGCTTGAACCGGCAAGGCTGAATTCGGCTGAAAACGGGGAGCCGCCGATTTTTTGCTCGTATGCAACCGAAGGGTTGAAAGAAAAACTGGTACCATGAGTGGGAAATGCGGTGACATTCAGCAGGTTATACAAATCTATCTTAAACATCCGGCGGGTTTCTTGAAAGCACCTGATTACATCACAAACCTCACCGACAGGCATATCTTTTTTCTTGGGGCTAAAGAGGGCTAAGCCCATGGACACTTGGGGTCGTGTCGATAAATACCACCCGCCCCTGGAATAAGGCGAAGTCTGGTTGTGCCTTACGCCAAGGCCATAACTCAGATCAAAATAGCCATGCCGCAACAAACGGCGTTGGATGCCAAATTTTGCGATCAATTCGACACCGGAGTTGGTATAATTGCTTTCTTTTCCCCGGAGCCACGAAGGCTCAAGCGCCAGGTAATTTCCACTGAAATTCGAAGCACTCTTTCCGGCCGCTATCCTTTTTTTCATGTCGTAATACCAACGTATGGTCGTGCCGAGCCGCAGTTGTTCTCTTGAAGTTAACCGACCACTTTCCAGGTCATATTGAACGTTGGCGCTGATAGACAGCGCCTCGCTTAATTTTGTTTCCGCGCTTATCCTTATCCCCGGATCGTCGAAAAGATTAAACAGTGAATAGCCCAAATCTGCTTTAAACATCCATTTGGCAGGAGTCAGGAAATTAAAAGCACGCTCCGTCTCGTTGCTATACTGCTGGGTCGCCAAAGCACCAGGTTCTTGGGATATGGTCGTGAAAACTGTGTCGGTCTGACCAAAAGCGGCATTGGCAATGCCGATGGCTGCCACCGTAAAAAATAGTTGTAACTTCTTCATGGGTCTGGTATTTTTTAATGTTTGACAATTATTTTTCCAAAAGTGGTTTCCACGGTGATGGTCGGCGCGTCCGCCGTGCGGTGCAGTATGGCCCTGGGATTATCAACCGTCGAAGCACTGGTATCAAACTCCGACGGGGCATCCACGGCGCTATAGGCCGCATGCAGGGAAATGTTGTGCGTGGCCGCTACGGGTACTTCCAGGGTGACATCCGATCTGTTGCCGACTACGAGGAGGTTGCCCGCCATATCGGGGGCATTCAACACCATCTGTCCATATTCGGAGTGGATGGTACAATCGGCCCTAATGCCATCCAGCTGGATGTCGGTGCGTTTGGATTGAATGTCTATTTTCCCGCCCAACTGGCGGCCATCTATATTGCCGTATTGGCTGTTGATGTTCACATTGCCACGGAGGCCCACCAACTGGAAACTGCAAAACTCCCCAGTGAGCGCGATTGGCCCCTCCAGCTGCTCGAGCCGGGCTTTCCCAAATTTGTTGGAGAGGTAGACCGGGCAGGTTTTGGGCACCAGCACGGTAATTTTGACTTTCATGTTTGACACCGGGAATTTTTTGCCGTTGGGCAAACCGATGTAGGCCCGGATGTAGATTTTTTTGCCCACCGTGCTGACCACAAACTGCCAAGCGTCGAGGTCGTTGCTGGCCGTGTCAAGGCTGGGGTGTTTGGCGCTGAGTTCAGCCGTGACGATCACTGCGGTCGTATCTGCCGGGGCAACCTGCACCTCGGCTTTTTCGCCGTTGATGACCAATTCATAACCGGGTTTCCAAGCTATCGTTTTGCGGATGTTGCGCGTGGCCACCTGCAGGGTAGTTTGCGCGGCGAGGTTCCCGACGGCGCAGAGGAGAATGAAAAGTAGGAGCGATTTCATGGTGAAATAGTTACAGGTTAAAGTGATTGGTTGTTGTGCGCGTTTGGTACGGCATTAAAAGTGGCGCTAAAGCCTACCAAAGCTGTAGCATATTGCCCAATAACACACCTTAAGTACATTTTAAATGAATTGCACCAATTGCTGCAGGATGGCTGTGCGTTCGCGTTCCAATTGCACCATTTGTGCCAGCAACTGGGGGTCGTCGGCGTATTGGCCAAGGGCTTGGCGGAGTTCGTTTTGGGCTGTTGTCAGCTCGTCCAATTCGGTTTTTAGCGATTTAAAGGCTGGAATATCGCACACCGGCATTTGGGTGCGGCAGAGTTGATCCACCAGTGCAAAGGCATCGTTTTCGGGTTCGCGGCATACTTCCAGCAATTGGTTGTCGACCACCTGTTGCGAAAAAGTAATGGCGTCCCTGGTAGTTGCCTTGTTGGGGGGTTGGGGGTGGGGCAAGATTTTTTGGACGGCAGGTGTATGGGGCACTGGAATAGACGCTGGAATTTCCTGCTTTGGCGTTTCCGGTGACCGCTCGGCCACTTCAGTCGGTGCGATGGGGGTTGGGCGCAGCAACCACCAGCCCGCAGCCAGAAACAGGAGCAAAGAGGCGGCTGCCAGTTGGACGCGCCGGGGAAAAAGGACGCGGCGCATCGGACGGGGTTGCTGGGCTTTCTCTAAACCTGCTTCAATGCCTGCCCAAACTGCTGTAGGCGGCGCATGTTCCGGCAGCGACTGCACCGCTCCTTCCAGGAACTGTTCGGCTGCCAGGGCCGCCTCAATCTCCGCCCACACGCCCGGCGGCGGACTGTATTGGGGAAGGCGGGAAAGCGCGTGTTGTAAGCGAGTGTCGGACATAGTGGGTTGGTTAATTTGTTGTCACCAGGATTTCGCGCAGGCGTTTTTTGGCGTAGTGCAGTTGGGATTTGGAGGTGCCTTCGGAAATTTGCAGCATGTCTGCTATTTCCCAGTGGGCAAAACCTTCTACTTCCGCGAGCACGAACACCGTTCGAGCACCTTTGGGCAGGGATTGTATCGCGCGTTCGAGGTAGTCGGTGTCGAGCGGCACGCTGCTCCAATCGATGCTGGCTTCATGATAATTGTCGGGCATTTCGAGAAAGGGCATTTTTCGGCGCTCCAATGCTCGAAGGGCCGTGCGCACCACGATCGCTTTGATCCAGGCTCCTATGGTGCTGCGCTGCTCAAAATCACCAATGTGTCGGAACACCTGCAAAAAAGCATCCTGCAGCACCTCACTGGCCGTTTCAAAATCGCCCGAGATCCGATAGGCCGTGGTGTACATGGCCTTGCTATACCGCTCGTACAATTGGTACTGTGCGCCGCGTTCGCCTAGGATACATTTTTCGAAGAGTTGCTGATCCGTCACTTTTTGTCAGGTGTTTGATGTTAAAGAGGACAGATGGGGGGAAAGGGTTGGAATGGGGCCTGATTTTTTTTCGCCGTGCTTGGTGTTCGCCTCTCCGCGCCCGATGCCCGGCCGCTAGGGGTGGGACATCGGGCTATAGCCGAAGCTAAGGCCAAAATAGCAAAAATGCTGCAAAAAATCCATGTTATTCCCAAAGCCAGCCCCAGCGGGGCGGTAATATCTGTAGGTTGAAATCATTTTTATTAGCCCCAGCGGGGCGACAATATAACCACGTAATTTCCACATTACCGCCCCGCTGGGGCTTGCATTTTGGGACGCCTTTAATGCTACAGATATTATCGCCCCGCTGGGGCTGATATGAATAGCGCTTAGCATGACGGCTATGGTGAAAATACCCACGCTGGGTGATGCTAAAGTTTTCGCTTGATACTAAAAAATACACTTACCTTAGTATCATGAAGCAGGAATTGACACATGCCGACGTAGCAATAAACAAACCTACACCCATAAAATCTGACGTTGAAGTAACCTGTTTTAATCAAAAAACAGATATTCAAGAAACAATTGACATTTTACTTTCAAGGAAATACATTTTAATAGAAGGGTTTTACAGCAATGGCTTGAACCTTTTAAATGCCCTACAATCTTACCTCAAAAAGAAACATCCAGGGCAAGGTTTTCAGGAGCAAAGAGCGTACCGTTTAGAATATAAAGAATTATCAAATCGTGTATTAGTAGAAATCAACGCGCATAAATTAGGGGTCAAAAAAGCTCCGGCTATAGGATGGTTAGAAAAACTGTATCCTGACTCCGGTGATTTTCTACTCACCTTTCCTCAAATTCAAGGTTTAAATAGTGCCTGGCAATGGTACGTGAATGGCGTAGCCATTCCTGGTTTGAGAAATAAAATTCATCCCTATTATGGCGTTTATTTTCCAACTCGTTTTGAACATTTACAACTTTTTGACAATTGGTTAAAACGCTACACCGGTCCCAAAAAAACAGCCATTGATGTTGGGATAGGAAGTGGCGTGCTTTCATTACAAATGATACAATACGGCTTTCAAAAATCTTATGGGACAGATATGAATCCTAATGCAATTATTGGGCTAAAGGAAGCCATGAAGGGGACGAAGTTGGCCTTAAAAATCGAGCTTGTTTATGGTCATTTGTTTGGTACGTGGGAAAAGCCAACAGAATTGATTGTTTTTAATCCACCTTGGTTGCCAGCATCACATGATTTAGATCGGCTTGACGCAGCTATTTATTATGATGACAAACTTTTTCCTGCGTTTTTTGAGGAAGCAAAGAAAAGATTGCTTCCTGACGGTAGAATTGTGCTCTTATTCTCTAATTTAGGCCAAATAACAAAGGTCACGACAGAACATCCTATAGAAAACGAACTTTTGAATGAAACGCGCTTTGAATTAGAGGCATGTTTCAAAAAATCTGTGAAGGAAGCATCTGTGAAAACAAATCGAAACCAACATTGGCGTGCTGCGGAAATGGTGGAATTGTGGGTATTAAAGCATAAAGGAGCAGCAAACAATTAAGCGCTGGCCATGATGCCCTGCTATTATTATTGTGCTTATCTTGCCAAAATATTATGCGCAACGAACAACAATTGATCCAACTCCGCCCTGATTTGCAGCTCCCAACGGTGCTATCGAAACCCGACGAGCAATTCCAAAACCAAACCCTTCGCCCGATCCTGAAAATGCAACACGACTTGTTGGTCCGGTTGTTTTCAAGTGAAATACTGCGGCGCAAAAACGTTTATTTTAAGTTGGCCAAACAAGCCCGCCTGGATTGGATAACCAATTCCGTCCGCGCCGACATGCGCCTGCGCAACCTGCTTGGGGGAACCATCATTGGTCATTTCACCCTGGAAGAACTTCAAACCTACGAAGCCCACGAAGCCGAATGTGCGCGTCGATTGGTGCATTTGATCATCCAGCGGCTGCAATCGGTGGATTTTGAAGCTGTAATGCAAGTGTAGGTCTAGAATAAAACAATGGAAAAAAGAACAAAAGACAATCCCTGGCAATTGAAGACCCCACCGCTCAGCTCCGACTATGAAATGTACATGGACGTAAAAGATGGCCTGGAGGTCATCGTTTGCACCGTTGGCAAAACGGTGCTGTTGTACGATTCCCGGTGCCTGACCGACCTCCATGAAACGCTCAAAACACATGGCGATTGGATGGACTTGGGGGGCCGCCGACGAGCAAAAAGAAGCCAAAGAGGGAACGGTAGAAGCCTGGGGAAGGTCGGAAACGAATCCTGTTGGCGGTTGGTATGGCTTGAAAAAAGGGCTTCGCGGCCGTTTTGGCATGTATGTTCCGCCGCTGATGGAAGCGCTTGGGCTGGTAGAATTGGAGCATAATGCGCGGAACAATCGTATGCGGGCCGTTTGATGCCGTCCTGTGTGGTCTACCGAGTACCTGCATGCGCGCCGCCCAAGTTCCGTGCGCCGAAGTCGTCCTCGCGAAGGAAACGCCAATGCATGATGTGACACCCAAAAAAATATTTTCTCAAAACATTTGGAAATCACAATACCCTCCTTGTATCTTTGCCGCCGCTTAGAACAAAACGGAGCTTCGCTCTCTACGTTTAAAGCGATATTATAAGGGCGCATAACTCAGTTGGTTCAGAGTGGCTGCCTTACAAGCAGCAAGTCGGAGGTTCGAGTCCTTCTGTGCCCACATTGAAAATCAAGGAGTTACAAACGAAAGTTTGTAACTCTTTTTTCATTTATACGCTTTTCTGCCTTTTTGGGATTTTAATTACGTGTAAAATTTTTCATGCACCCGCCACACATGGTCGCAATATTTCGGAATGTCTCCGATTGGAGTAACTTTGCGCGCCTTTGGGAAATGCCTCAATGTTTTTACCATGAAAAAATTCTGCTTTAGCCTGCTTTTTTTCGGTGCTCTGGCCCTCTGGAGCTGCGGAAACGCCGATCCGAAGGCTGGCGACAAAATGCTGGCCAAGGTGTACAACAAGAGCTTATTCCTTTCTGCGCTGGATGGCGTGGTGCCGCAAGACGTAACAAAAGAGGATAGCGCGCTCATGGTGGCCGCTTATGTGCAGCGCTGGGCGCGGGAACAATTGCTGATGTACGAGGCCGAACGCAATATTCCCAAGGATTTGAACATTGATGAACTGGTGCGCAACTACCGAGCAAGCCTGGTCCGCTATAACTTTGAAGAACAGCTTATCGGCCAAAAACTCGATAGCGTCGTCACAGAGCCCGAATTGAGGGCCTTTTTCGAAAACAACAAAGACCAGTTCCAGTTGGAAAGTATGATTTTGAAATGTTTGTTGCTGAAATTACCCGGAAACGAACCCGACAACAATTTCAACAAACTCTGGAACAGCCGAAACCCCGCCGACGAAGCAAAACTCAAGGCACTGGCCGACCAAAAAGCCGTTATGGCCCTGCTCGACCGCAATAAATGGTATAAATTGGAGGAGATAGCCGCGCTTTTACCTAAAGGCACGTTAACCTCCGACAATATGGGATCCAGAAGAGAGGGCACCCTCAAAGACGGCGACTTCCGGTATTATTATCGGGTGCTCGAGACAGCCCAGGGCAAGAGTACCGCGCCATTTGATTATGTAAAACTTCAAGCGAGCCGGATCATCTTGCACAAACGAAAGCAAGATCTCCTGGAACGCTGGAAAGAAGACCTCTACCAAAGAGAACTGAAACGCGAAAACATAATAATAAAGTAATGTGATAATGTGATAATTGGATAATGTGATAATGCCCAAACGTGATGCCAATTATCAAATTATCACATTATCAAATTATCACATTAAATTTTTTTTGATGAAAAACACCTTTCGAATTGCCCTTTTTTCCCTGCTACTACCATCGCTGCTGATGGCCCAAAACGACAAGGCTATCATTGATAGGGTAGTGGCAACCATCGGTGGCGAAATAATTCTGCTGAGTGAAGTACAGGAGCAGTATAACTACGCAAAACAACAGGATCCTAAAATTGGAGCAGAGTTCCAATGCGTGTCGCTGCAAAACCTGGTGGTGCAGAAACTACTGGTAAATCAGGCCAAACTCGACTCCCTTGATGTGAGAGATGAGGAGGTTGAAACCCAACTCAACGCTCGTATCGACCGTCTGATGCTGTATTTCAACCAAGACCCAAAAGCCATTGAGGAGTTCTACGGCCAAACAATCGACCAGATCAAGTCCCAAACTCGGAGCGACATGCGCAGCCAGATTCTGGCAGAACGCATGCAAGGGAAAATCACTGAGAAGGCAACAATTACCCCTTCCGAGGTAAAAGTGTTTTTCAAAAACATTCCCAAGGACTCCTTGCCTTACTTCAATTCTGAGGTTGAAATACGGGAAATCGTGTACAAACCGGTGGTCGACCCAGCCGAAAAAGCCAGCGCTCTGACCCGTGCCGAAGATGTTCGGAGAAGAATAATAATAGGAGAAGACTTTGCCACATTGGCCAAAAAATACAGCGACGACCCTGGAAGCGGCGCCCAAGGCGGCGACTTGGGCTTTGTGAAACGGGGCACATTTGTCCCGGAATTCGAAGCCATGGCCTACAAACTGGACCCCAACCAGCTCAGCCCGGTCACGGAAACCGAATTCGGTTTTCATATCATCCAGTTGATTGAGCGCCGGGGCAACCTGATTCATTGCCGCCACATCCTGATTAAACCTGAAATAACAGACAAAGACCTCGAACTCGCACAAGCAAAAATGGACTCTGTGCGCCAGGAACTTCTGGACAACAAGCTCTCCTTTAGTTTTGCCGTGAAAAAATATGGCGACAAAAACCAGCAGAGTTACAACAATGATGGCCGAGTTGCCAACCCGCGCTCCGGTAATACTTTCTTTGAAGTGACCGACCTGGAAACCAATGTTTTCTTCGCCATCGATGGCAAGAAAGAAGGCGACATCGCCGAGCCATTCCAGTTTAAGGGCCCCGATGGCACCGTCAATTTACGGCTCGTGGAGCTCGTAAGTCGCAGCAAGCCGCACCAGGCCGACCTCAAACAGGACTATGGTAAAATTCAATTGGCTGCCCTCGAACAGAAGAAAGCGGAATACACCGAAAAATGGGTACTGGAAAAACTGCGCAGCACCTACCTGTCTGTCAGTAGCATGTTTTCCGGGTGCCCCAATTTGCAAGAAATGATTGGCATCGCTACAGGTTCTGAGAAACCTTAACCCCCTGCCCCAGCACCCATTCTATTTTACAACTGACACAAAAAAATGAAAGTAAATATCCTCTGTTTGTTGTTCCTGGGCTTATTGCCTTTCGCAACAAATGCCCAAGACGACCGCGACGCGCTACTGCCTGTAATTTCTTACGACAAGCCTGCTGAATTTGAAATCGGTGGCATTCGCGTCAGCGGCGCACAATATGCCGATGCCAATACCTTAATTGCGATTGCGGGATTCCGCGTTGGCGATAAAATCCGTGTACCGGGTAGCATTTTCGCAAAAGCCGTGCAGTCGCTGTGGAACCTCAAGCTTTTTACGGATGTACAGATCAACCAGGAGCGCACCGTTGGCGACAAAATTTTCCTCGAAATCGCCGTGCAGGAATTGCCACGCTATACGCGCCACTCCTTTATAGGCATTAAAAAGAGCAAGCACGACGACCTCAATGGGGTGATTAACAAGTTCCTGCAAAAAGGCTCCATTCTTACGGAAAATGTAAAAGCGACGCTCATCTATAAATTGGAAGAGTATTACGTAGAAAAAGGATTCCTCGATGCCAAGGTGTCCATCAATGATTTCTCCGACGAGCGCGCGACAAATTCGGTACGCCTCGAATTTGTGATTGAAAAAGCCAAAAAGGTAAAGATCCGCAGCATCAGTTTCACCGGCAACAACAGTGTGAAAGCCAAGACACTGCGGAAAAAGATGAAGGAAACCCACGAAAAAAAGAAGATTTTCAAAAAATCGAAACTTATCCGCGACAACTACGAGGAAGATAAAATCAAGATCGAAACCTATTACAACAACATCGGTTACCGTGATGCGCGGATCACCAGCGACAGTATCTGGCGCAGCAAAAAAGGCTTCATCAACATTCACATGAATATTGATGTAGGACGACGCTACTACTTCCGCAACATCAGCTGGAAAGGAAATACCATCTATGATACCAAGTACCTGAACCAGGTTTTGGGCATCATCAAAGGCGAAGTCTACAATCAGGAACTGCTCAACACCCGCCTCTCATTTAGCCAGGACGGCCGCGATATTTCTTCGCTCTACCTCGACAATGGCTACCTTTTCTTCCGTGTCGATCCGGTGGAGACATCGATAGAAAATGACTCCATTGATCTGGAATTACGCATTTTTGAAGGCCCACAAGCCACCATCGATCGCGTGGTGATCAAAGGCAACGACCGCACCAATGAGCGTGTGATTCGCCGTGAACTGTTCACCCGCCCGGGCGACAAGTTCAGCCGCTCCGACATCATTCGCTCGCAGCGTGAAATTGTCAACCTGGGCTACTTTAACCCGGAAGCACTGGGCATCAACACGCCAGTAAATGCGGAGCGTGGCACTGTAGACATCGAATACACATTGGAAGAGAAGCCCAGCGACCAGTTGGAACTATCGGCAGGTTACCAACCGGCATCGCAGTTCGCCAGGGGTGGTGTCATCGGCACCTTGGGTGTAACTTTTAACAACTTCTCGGTACGCAACATCAAAAACAAAGAAACCTGGAACCCACTACCACAGGGCGACGGCCAGCGTTTCAGCCTTCGTGGCCAAACCTCCGGCGACCGTTTCCAATCCTATAATATTTCCTTTACAGAGCCTTGGATGGGTGGTAAACGTCCCAATTCGCTGACGGTAGCTGGATTCTATAACCGCTTTGCTTCCGGCATTAAAGGTTCCAGCAGTTTCCAAAAACTCGAAATCATGCAAGGAACGGTTGGCTTTGGAACGCGCTTGAAATTCCCGGACGACAACTTTATTTTCCGTGCCGATGCCGATATTCAGACGCTAAAACTGAACAATGCGCTCTCGTTTGCTTTCCGTGACGATGCTGGCAGGGTTGTAACGGATGGTATTTTCCACAACTACAGTCTCGGCCTCACCTTGGCCCGCAACAGCATCAACGACCCGACTTTCCCCAAAAGCGGTTCCTTGATATCGGTGAAAATGAACATGACCCCGCCATACTCTTTGTTCCGCTCAAAGAGCTTCTATGAAAATGGCAGTGTAGCAGATATTTACCGCTACGTGGAGTACCTGAAATGGCGCATTGACGCTGAATGGTACACACCGATTGTCGGAAAATTGGTCTTGAAAACATCGGCTAAAATTGGCATCCTCGGACGTTGGACAGATAAAACATCTCTGACGCCCTTTGAGCGTTTCGACCTTGGTGGCGACGGCTTGAACAACCAGAACTTCGGCCTCAACGCCCGTGATATCATCAGCATGCGCGGCTATGCCACCACCGATATCATGTCGGCGCTGCCCGGCGGCGCTGGGGTATTCAACAAATACACGATAGAGCTGCGCTATCCCATTTCGCTCAACCCGCAAAGCACGATTTTTGTGACCGCTTTTGCACAAGGCGGCAATGCGTGGAGCAATGCCAAAGAGTTCAACCCATTTGACATAAAACGTTCAGCAGGCATGGGCTTGCGCGTGTTCCTGCCCATGTTTGGCACTTTGGGCTTCGACTATGGTATTGGTTTCGACAAGCCAGAGTTTTATCCGAGCAGGAAGTTTACCGACTACGCGAGGTTCAATATTGTGTTGGGCTTTGAGCCGGATTAGATTTTCAGCTTCATAAACCTCGTAGGTCTAAAACCTCAGAACCCTCCCAAAAAAGCAGCGCTTTTTTGGGAGGGTTCTGAGGTTTTAGACCTACGAGGTTTGGGCACTCGAGGTTTATGCAAAAGGATTTTGCTTTATTGGCCAACAGAAAACCTATATTTGCTCAACCTAGCGACATAGCTTAAATTATCGATTGTTCACCAAACTGTTCGTTCTCCATGAAAATTATCCTGACATCCCTGACACTGATTGCAGCGGCTTGCCTGCTGCTATTTTGCAAACATCAACCCAAGTTTACGGCTGACAACCTACCGCCTCAACAACTGCGTTGGGGCAATGGCGGCGGCATTGTGGGCAAACAAACCACTTATACCCTGCTCAACAATGGGCAGATTTTTAAGCAAGAGCTCCAAGGCAGCTTGACAGAAACCGTCAAAACCAAGCGAAAAATAGCGACGGCAATTTTCAAAACGGCAGCGTTGCTCAATTTTTCCAAAATAGAATTCGAACATCCAGGCAACATCTATTCTTTTCTTGAATGGCAGGATGGCGATGTCGTTCAGCGCATTACCTGGGGCGATCCCGCATTCCCGGTAGATGCAGGCATTAAGGTGCTTTATGTTCAGTTAAATGAGCTATTGAAGCAGCAATAGGTATCCTGAGTCGAGTTTCATCGCATTATTTTTATATTTTGCAGACATTGTCTCCTTCCTAGGGAATCTGATTTCAACTTATCTTCAAATCTAAACTATTTTTCTTGCAATGAAATTTACCCATATTTTATGCTGCGCCTTGCTGCTCAGTGCTATTTCCTGCGGGGAAAAAAAGCCTGAAAGCACGGCTTCCGCCGCGACTGTTCCAACGGATAAGGTTTTGCTCGACACTTTTGCTGACTTGCAAATCCTGCAATACGAGTTGCCCGGCTGGGAAAAACTAGACCTTCGGCAGAAAACATTTATTTACTACCTAAGCGAAGCTGCATTGGCTGGCCGCGACATTATTTACGACCAGCATTGCAAGCACAACCTCGCTGTGCGCAAAACCCTGGAAGGCATATTCGGTACGTACAAAGGCGACAAAACCACCGCCGACTGGAAAGCCTTCGAAGTGTACGCCAAGCGGGTTTGGGTCAGCAATGGCATCCACCATCATTACAACGAGGGTAAGATCATTCCCGATTTCTCTCAGGAATACTTCGCTGCCCTGCTGCAAAACAGCGATGCCAGCGCATTGCCCATGCCCGTGGCCGACCTGACAAGTGTACTCACACCTGTTATATTCGACCCGACAATACTGGCAAAACGCACCAATAAGGACGAATCTAAGGATGTGGTTCAGGCATCTGCTATGAATTTCTACGAAGGAGTGACTGCCGATGAAGTGGATAAATTCTACGCAGAGATGATAAAAAAGGGCGGTAAAAAAGCGCCTATGTTTGGTTTGAACTCCAAACTTGTCAAGGACGAAGGCCAGCTCAAAGAAATACCTTGGAAGTCGGGCGGTATGTACGGTGCCGCCATCGACAAGATTATCGAGAGCCTTGAAAAGGCCATCCCTTTTGCTGAAAACGATCAACAAAAAAAGGTGATTGGCTTGCTGATAGATTATTACAAATCCGGTGATCTGAAAACCTTTGATGCCTACAACCAGGCATGGGTGCAAGAGACAGAAAGCACCATCGATTTCATCAACGGCTTTATCGAAGTGTACCACGACCCAAAAGGCTATAAGGGCGATTACGAGGCAATGGTACAATACAACGACCCTGATGCGACAGAAAAAATGGCCATTGTCAGCAAAAATGCACAATATTTTGAAGACAACTCCACCATCCCGGAGGCTTACAAGAAGAAAAAGGTCACGGGTGTATCTTACCGTGTCATCAACGTGGCGATGGAATCTGGCGATGCCGCACCAACGACCCCCATCGGCGTAAACCTGCCCAATTCCAATTGGATTCGCGAAGATTTCGGCTCCAAATCCATCAGCCTCAACAACATCGAAAATGCTTACGGAAAAGCAGGCGGTGCCCTTGCTACCGCAGAGTTTGCCAATGACGCGGAAGAAGTGGTACGCGCAGCAAAATACGCAGAGGCTTGCGGTAAAATGCACACGGCTCTACATGAAGTTATCGGACACGCCAGCGGTCAGCTCAGGCCTGGCATGGCAGAACCCAATGTGACCCTCAAACAGTATTCTAGCACCCTGGAGGAAGGCCGCGCCGATTTAGTGGCGCTGTATTTTATGCCCGACCCTAGACTGGTCGAAATGGGCCTATTGCCCGATGCTGAAGCCTACAAAGCAGAATATGACAGCTATATTCGCAACGGCATGTTGCAACAACTGCGGCGCTTGCCAGCTGGACATGACATCGAGGAAGACCACATGCGCAACCGCCAATTGGTGGCAGCCTGGGCCTTCGAAAAAGGCAAAGCCGACAATGTAATCGTAAAGGAAGTGCGCAATGGCAAAACCTATTACGACATCAAAGATTATGCGAAATTGCGGGTGCTGTTTGGGCAATTGTTGTCTGATATCCAGCGCATTAAATCAGAAGGCGACTTCAAGGCGGCGCGTGCATTGGTAGAAGGATATGGTGTAAAAACCGACGCCGCTACGGGTACAGAAGTAAAGGCTCGCTATGCTGCACTGCCAACAAAAGCCTATTCAGGATTTGTACAACCAAAACTGGTAGCAGTAAAAGACGCCTCCGGCAATATCACGGATGTGAAAGTTGAAAAGGAGTTGGATTTTGTGCAGCAGATGTTGCGATTCGGGAAGGATTATTCGTTTTTGCCCGTGAAAAACTAGGGCAGGAACCCGCTTTCTGGAGAAGCACTTTCTATCAAGGATACTGGAGGCTGTGGGGATCCCACAGCCTCTTTTTTTCGTATAAGAAGACGTTTGAAACAATATTCCAAGAAAATTGATAGCTAATTATGCTCTGACTGCACCGTTTGCGGCTATAATAGTTTTTTCAGGCATCTTAAAAGCTTAGCTTTCTATTATCAAAAAAATCCCTTAATTTTAAGTAGCAATCAATAAACAGGGTCTGGCACAATGCAAGAATCCTGGTTTTGAAGCGCGCATTTACTATCATGAATCAAACGCAATATCTTTAACCTGTTTTCCGGGTTAAAGGTAATAATGTATACACAAAGCCATTTAAAGGTTTTATTTGCAATAATACCATTATTTTGAAATATAGTATTATCATTGCAGCGATAAGTCAGAATATTTAAAACCTTCACGCTATGGATCCTACACCACAATCACCACTCCACCAAGACAACAGCACCGCGCACACCCTGAATGCCAAGCCAGACAGTCATGTTTCTGGCGGCCTTCGATGGCTGGGTTTAGGCGTATTGCTCATGGGCATAAGCTTCTCTGTCAATTTCTTGTTAGATGATGCAGGCACCTCTTATGTCGTTGTAATGTACACGCTGACCACCTTGGGGGCGGCGTGCATTCTGAAATGTATGTTCAATATTTTGGGGTAGTTTTCAACCCGGTGCCTTGTCCAGGGCCTCCGCCAGCAATCTGTGAAAATGGTGCGTCCCCTGCTCCCGCAGCACCGAATATCGGCCATGTTGGTAAAAACGTGAACGAATGCCTTTTTGCACGTTTTGGACTACTTCCTCGTCTTCCAGCTCTACTTGCGTGAGACTGGCACCAGCGCCAGTACCAAGTTTGCTTTCGTCAAATACAAACACCTCGAATGAAACACGGCAGGAGCTGACACCCGTTGGCTCCACTAGGTTGAACGAAAGTCCCCAAGGGTAAAAATTGAACATCATGTTGGGGAATACCCAGAAGTAATAGCCAGCTACGTTCTTGCCATAATCAGCTGATTCAGGGGGCAATTCGAAGCAGGCATCGCCCTTTTTGCCAATACCGACCTGCAAATTGGAATATCTAAACAATTCCGTGGTGTAACTTCCATAATCCAGCACGGCACTTAAGCCGCCGTGCACGAAAGGAATATGAAAGCCTTCGAGGTAGTTTTCGCAATACAGCGCCCAGTTGGCCTCCACATTGTAAATGGTAGACAGGTCAGCGCGATGCAGCATGCGATCCAACGGCAGCCAGCCAACCCGAGCCATCATTTCCCCGAAAAACTGTTCAGCAGGTAAACTTGGGGCTAAGGAGGAAAAAAGCAGTTTTCCCCATTGGAACAAAGGCAGTTGTTTCAAATCATCGGAGGCTGTCGGAAAATTTTCTACCTCCTCAAACTCCGGCATAAACTGGAATTTCCCGTCAAGGCCAAATACCCGTCCGTGATACTTGCAGCGCAACTGGCTGGATTTACAAGGCTCATACGCCAGCAAATTTCCCCGGTGTGTACACACATTCGACATACAGCGCAACTGCGATTCCCGATCCCTGGTGAGTATCAAGGGCTCGTTTAAGAAACCATCCAACAACATAAAAGGCTGTACACTACCTGGCCCAGGCAGCTGATCCGCGTGGCCAGCATACTGCCAGGAAGGCGCAAAGATTTTCTCTTTGGCTTCTTCTAAAATGGCCGCACTGGTGTACACCTCCGTGGAGATGGTTTTCGCCACAGCGATGTTTGGATTTATAAAAAAGGGTTTCCGGTTTCTGGTTTCAAGGTTTCCGGTTAAGGGTTCCATTGCTTAGTATGTGTTAATAACAAAAAAGGGTTTCTGGTTTCAAGGTTTCCGGTTTCTGGTTTCAAGGTTTCCGGTTAAGGGTTCCATTGCTTAGTATATGTTAATAACAAAAAATGGTTTCCGGTTTCAAGGTTTCCGGTTTCTGGTTTCAAGGTTTCCGTTTAAGGGTTGCAACCCTTGGCTATTCTAATAACATAAACTTAGAATACGAACCCTTAACCGGAAACCTTGAAACCAGAAACCCTTTTTTACCAGAAACCCTTTTTAAAAGATGAGATTGTACTTCAGCAAAAACCCACCCGTATAGCTGGGCTTTAAGCCCAGAAAAGGCGATACGTCGGCAGCAGCGGTTCCTTCGGGAATATCCCTTACGGCCACCTGGGTAAAGTGATCGTAGAACACATCGCCAAAAAGCTCGAGGGCCAGGCCCTTGAAAATATTCACGCTCATGCTGTTTTGCCACAACACATTGCCATTCAGATTTTTGGTGTAGTCGGCAAACCAGCCCAATTTTGAAGAAAGTGCCACGCGGTCTTTCAAGAACTTATTGATGTATTGCGCTTTCATGGTATAACCCAGCTGGTTGCGGGAATTTTTACCGATTTCATTGCCCAGGGGCTGTCCAGACAAGGCAGCCAGGGAATCATTCGCAACATAGGTCAAGCGGTAGCTGGCAGGTGCGAAGAAGAAGGACCAATGCTTGGTCGGCTTGAAATCTAAACCGGGAGCGATGGCAACGCGCAGAGGAGAGGCAAATTCCGATAGCAGGTCATTTGGGTCGCCTTTAATGCTGTTGCCGACATACGTGGGCAGGAATTGAGTTTCAGCGGTCACGTCAATGGCAACGAATAGCTTCTTCAGCAAAATATCGTATCCATAACGCGAGCCCAGACGCACTACATCAAGGTTTTTTTGGAATGGCTTGTCGGAGCCGCCGAGGCGCTGTGCGGCCAATTGGAGCGCTACATCATTGTTCCAGTAAGATTTCTTTAGTTTGTTGTTGGCAAAAACGTTGATGAGGCCGCCAAAGCCAAGTCGGTTGCCGCCTGCGCTAAGTTGTGGATTGATGATACCAAGGCCTGCCAAATCAAGGCCGAAACCGCCGCCCAATGTCCAGCTGCTGGTATCTTTTGCGGGTGTAGCAGCAACTGTTGCCGCCACTTGGGCTTGGAGTGAAGTGTTTAAACTGAGTGCTATCAGCGTGGCAGAAAGTAGCAAGGGTAATTTCATGTTGAATGAATTGTTTTATTGAAAAATATTTAGAATCAAGCACACCCATGGTTGGATGTACAATAGCATGGTTGAAAATCAAACATGTGGTTGTGGCTAAGCGCCTTCTTCCAGTAGGTTTTCTTCTTGTGGATCAGGATAAAAAACCTCCACTTTCTCCGTCGCTAATTTGTTGAGCGGGATAATAATGGCGCGTTCGGGCGTTTGCAAAATCAGCGAGGTAGCGTCTATCATCACCACCTTTCCCCGGACGCCAATTATCCTGACATCATCACCAACGCGAATTTTATTTTTGTTGTAGTAGCCTGCCAGATAGTTGGAAATCAAATCTTTAGAAGCAAGTCCATATCCAAAGGCAAATGCCAGTGCAACAGCGCTAACAATAGCGGTCAGGTTGGAAGAAATAAATTCGGTGTTAATTTTAGCCTGTGCCAAGGCACTTACCGCGATGGTGACAAAGATGAAGTAGAACACGATGGATGCGATCATTTTTGCCGAAGCAATACCCAGCGATTTGCAGAGGGTCAGCACCAGATTTTGGATAACATCGGCAGCAAAAATGCCAAGAAGCATGACCACTGCTGCAGTAAGCAGGGAAGGCAGGTAGTTCATCAAATCCGTGAACAATTGCGTGATCGCTGCAACGCCCAATACTTCGGTTGCTGCGATGATGAAAATCAACATCAGCATGTAATACACGCCTTTTGCCAATAGTTCCGACAATTGCGCGCGCATCCCGCCAGCTCGCTGTACAAACTCAATGTCTTGAAACATTTCTGCCAGGCGGTCAACACCAATGGTAGCAAGCACTTTGCTCAATATTTTACCAATGGTACGCGAAATAACCCATCCAATGAACAAGATGGAAATAGCACCGATGAACTTTGGGAAAAATGCAGAAAACTGCGCGAATAATTGACCTACCGGGCCACTGTGCAATTCATCCATATTGTTTCTACTTGAAGAAGATTGTTTTAAAAGGGAGAAGATTGATTACAGTAATTTCAGGCGCCAGATGGATTAAATATCGGGCCTTCTGAAGGCGGCGGCGTACGCCAGTCGATGGTAGGCGTTTCGCGTCTTTTGGATCTCCTCAGGCATGGCAGATCCTCGCCACCGACCATGCGGACGACCACTTGGAGTGCGTTTGGGACGAACAGCTCGATGAGATTGCCAAAATAAGCCATCGTGCCCAAATGGGACGATACGCGGTCTTCTAGCTCTGGTGGCAACATTGCCTCCCGCTCCTCTTGCAACTTTTTAAGGTTGTTGTGCATAGCGGATATTGTTTGTTTCGCCGGCGGGCGAAGGATTGAAAAAAAATCGGTTGTATGTATTAAAGTCTTGCTTGTTTAGTCTTCAGGGGTAGCGGTTATTTGCCAATTGGTTCTGTCCCGTATTTCTCTTCGTAAATCGATTGGGCTTTTGCTTTTGCCCGCATGATTTGCATTTTAATGGCACTCTCCGTCTTATTCAACACTGCGGCAATTTCTTTTATTTGCAATTCGTCGATGTACTTCATGTTCAGAATGGCCTTATCGCCCGGAGGCATCAATTCCATTACCTTGTCGAGACGTTGCGTCTCCATTTCAAGGATCACGCTGTCTGGTATTTCCACCTCGACGGAAGCATTGAATTTCCCGACGTCCTCGGAGAAGATCAAGATGTTTTTCTTTTTCTTCCGAATGATATCAATGCAAAAATTGTAGGTGATCGAATATACCCACGTGGAAAATGAAGATTGTTCGGTAAACTTGCCAAGGTTGAGCAGCACCTTGATGAAAATATCCTGGGTTGCATCTCGCGCCAGCCCATCGTCAGACAGCATGGATATACATTTGGCGAAAACCTTCCCGGCATATCGGCGGTATAGTACGGAGAAATACGTCGTGTTTTGATCCTCCAAATACAGGGAGATCAATTCAGAATCCGAATATTCCTTAGTTTTTCGCTTAGTAAGGACTGACAACTGCTACGGTGTTTTGAAAGCAACGAAAGGCACAATGGACTGCAAAGGGAATAAAAAAGTGGCGTAATTGTACAATTCAGCCTGCATTTCTTTCAAATCGTCAATTAGACGTTAAGGATTAACAAAGTCACAAAGGGGTGTCAATTTGATAGTTTGGGGGCTGCGCCTGGTGCCGCAACCAGTAAATAACGCATGAGTATGCGAAATCAGATTTTTCGTTCATCAAGGGGCAAGGAGGACGAAATGCGGGACATTTTAACCGACGAGCAACGAAGATGAACGGGAAATATAGTCGCCAGCCTCTTATGCTATTTACTGGTTTCGGCACTAGTGCCGCATCCACCGAATATTGAATTTACTGCTTTTTTATTTTCCGCTTTGCCCCGTCAGCATCAGGGAGCAATGAAATGGACGCTTCCACCTCCCAGTTGGCACGCAGGGCTTCCAGCTTTTTGGAAACAATAATCTCGGGTTGCTGGTGCCGCCAATAATCACCGGTATCCCAGATGCCATTGCCATTGCGGTCTTCAATGAGCCGCGCGGTGTAGGTTGCTACGTCCAATTTGTTGAACGTGAACTTTTTAGCCGCAGCATCGGCGACAAAAATCCGGCTTTCTTCCACCCGGGTGCCGTTGAGCAGCTGTACAATATAGGCAAGTCCAGGGCGCATTTTTTCGACACTCAGGTTCAGGCTGCCCAATTGTTTTTCGCTCGTGACATTCAATATCCGGCGCAGGGTATCGCTGTTGGCTTGACCCCAAAAATCGGTCACTGCCCCCGGCAGAATTTCCAGGCTATAGTTTTTTCCAGGTGCCCATGGGTGCTCAAAGGTGCATAGCCGGGGCATCAGGCTATCGGTTTTAATGCCGAAATTGAATATCCGAATACTGTCACTGACCAATACCCATTTTGAGGTATCTACCGTCATTACCGGATAATTGAACCCGAAAAAAGCTGGTTTCGCAGGGTTTTGATTCAGGGTTTTGGTCGTAGGCACTGCTATTGGTGCAGGTGTTGCCTGCTGCTGTTGTCTTCCCGCAGCAGATGCTACAGGTGCATCGCCTGCGAAGCCGAGGCGGTGTTTTGCCAAAAAATCTTCGCGAGATCGTTCTTTCACCGGTATGGTGTCCTGGTTGACCAATAAATCCCAGGTACCTGCTGTTTCCTGGTCGTACCAAACGAGCATGGAATCCTGCATTTTTTCCAGCAATAGCCTTAACCCTTCGGTGTTTGTTGCTCGCACAATAGCAGAATCTGCGCTGCTTGTAAATTTCAAGCGAACCACACCAAATCCACCGGTATTCTTTTCTGTGACCCGGAATTTTGCTTGGGTTTTGAATAATTGAACCTGGGTTAAGCCTTTAACGGAATCGCCCATTACCAAGGTGCTGTCCAAAAAACCTATACGTTCGTTCTCGCCATCCCAGCGCAGGTTTTGGTCCAGGTCTTCCACTGCGGCGAGTTTGAAGTTGCCGGCTTTTACATTGCGAATCTCGTAATTGCCCGTTTTGTCGGTCCTGGAAAAATAATAGGGCCGCTCTTTGCGCACCACGCTGTCGCTCATGTCATCGTAGAGCATGACCGCCACGTTTTCTACGGGTTCGCCGGTAAAAGCATCCACAACCTTGCCTTTGGTGCTGAGGCTGTCGATAAAGTCGCCGGTAGAAAAAACAAAGCGCAGGTCAGTGGCCGGATTGCTTTCGTGCAGGTCTTTTACTGCTGTGCCGAAGTTGATGGTGTAAGTGGTGTTTTCCCGAAATTTTTCGGCTGGATCAAATTTAACGACCACCGTTTTGCCCCGCAGCAGTACTTCCGGGCGTTTCACCAGGGGCGGCGACACCACCACTTGAGCGGCAGCTTCGGAGAGGGTGATCCACTCGTCAAATTTGAGTTCTATGCGTTTCGGAATAAAACGGGTCGCAAAGTTAGGGGTGCTGGCCAGGGTGTCAATGCCGGGCGGCTTGGTGTCTTTGGAGCCACCCGTGGGTGCGCCCTGCCGTGCACAGGCGAAGAGGCAAAGGGCCAGGGGGAGAATTAATTTTGAAATGTGTTTCATGCAGTAACGAAAAAAAGGTTTCATGGTTTCAGGTTTACACGATCTGTTGTTAAATTTGAAATAGAATTTCAAGGCAACCAACCAATCGCGT
>JBBRWA010000047.1:0-26569 GCA_038246345.1 Chitinophagales bacterium | reverse complement strand
TTTGTCGTGTTTGTCGTGTTTGTCGTGTTTGTCGTGTTTGTCGAGTTTGTCGTGTTTGTCGTGTTTGCCGTGTTTGCCGTACTATGTTTTCTATGTTCCTATGTGTCTATGTGTTAGAAAAAAATGTATCAGAAAGCTACTCAAGCGCGAGCGCACGATAGTATTCATTCACGAATGTTTTTTGCCCATACTTGTAAATATTAGTACAACAGAAATTGAGCAGAACCCCCTTTGGCTTTTTCAAGAGACGCATATAAGTCAACAATTGAGCTTCAAATATAGGAAGCATCACTTTCACCGCCTTTATTTCAACAACGACGCAGTCGTCAACCAGAAGATCAAATCGCAGTTTTGCTGGTAATATTATGCCTTTAAATTCAACTGGAACATGGAGTTGCTTTGTTACACTGAAGCCCCTCAACTCCAGCTCATGTTTCAGGCAGGGTTCATAAACCTTTTCTAAAAGTCCAGGGCCAAATGCTTTGTGGACTTCGATGGCCGCACCAATAACCTGGAACGAAATTTCATTTACATGTTTCTGCGTTAATGTTTTCATGGTTTAATGTTTTAGCGTGTTTCTTTCAAAATTAAGGGGTTTTGTTGATAAATGCAATAGCCTCCTTAGAAAATATTCTTTTTACGCAGGGGTCTTCCTCATCGATATTGTACCTTCGCGCCTCATGGAAAAAGAAAGAATACTCGCTGCCCTAAGCACCGTCCGCGACCCCCAAACCGGGAAAGACATCGTATCCGTTGGTATGGTGCAAAACCTGGAGATTGACGGCAACAACGTCAACTTCAAGCTGATAATACCTTCGCTGCAAATGGTTGGCAAGGCTGAACTCAATTTCGCCTGTATCGGTGCTGTAGTAGACGTTTACCCTACTGCACAGGTCAACGCACATTTCATGGCGCGCACGCCAGACAGCCAGCAAAGTACCAGCAGTGTACCACATATAAAAAACATCATTGCTGTAGCCTCTGGCAAAGGCGGGGTAGGGAAAAGCACCATAGCCGTGAATTTAGCCCTTGGCCTCAAGCAATTGGGTGCCCGCGTTGGCCTGCTCGATGCAGATGTGTATGGCCCCAGCATCCCAACCATGCTCGGGCTTGTGGGTGAGCGACCAAAAGTACGCGACATTACGGGGGTGCCTAAGATGCTGCCGCTGGAAGCCTATGGCTTGCCGACAATCAGTATCGGTTTCATTATTGAACCAGAACAAGCCGTTGTATTGCGCGGGCCGCGTTTGGCAGCCATTATCAAGCAGTTTGTCAATGATGTACTATGGCCTGAACTAGATTTTTTGGTCGTGGATCTTCCTCCAGGTACCGGTGACGTTCAGTTGACCCTGGTACAAACTGTTCCCGTTACGGGGGTAGTGTTGGTGACAACCCCTCAAGATGTCGCTCTGGCCGATGCCGTGAAAGCGATGAACATGTTTATGATGGAATCCATCAATGTTCCAATACTCGGTGTGGTGGAGAACATGTCCTGGTTTACTCCTGCTGAACTGCCTGATAACAAATACTATATTTTTGGCCAGGGCGGTGGAAAAAAGCTGGCTCGGGAAAGCAAGTCTGTGTTATTGGGTCAAATCCCAATCGTGCAGAGCATCCGCGAAGGCGGCGACACCGGCAAGCCAGCTATTTTGCAAGGGGACAATCCAATAGTTGCCGAAGCATTTACGGAGGTAGCCAAAAACACCTTGCGGCAAATAGGCGTTTTGCAGGGGTAGGGGCTAGGTTTAACCCTTTTTCTTAAATCGATAAGAATACAAATCAGGCTCTCCTTCGTAATACCCATCCAAAGAGAGTGAATTGTAGACATTTTGAATGGCTTCGATGGCTTCTGCTGCTGTCTTAATTCGGTTTCCGTTGACGCTTGAGATGATAAATCCGGGCTGCATGTTTGTTTCGTACACCACGCTGCCGCGCCGCACGCTTACAACAATAGAACCTTGAATCCGCAGTTTTCTCCTTTCCTCCTTACTGAGGTCGCGCAGCGCAATGCCCAATTCTGGCTCTAGTTCATCACCACGTACCCGGGCGATCCCAGTAGAATTATTACTGTCTTTTAGCAAAATCCGATTGAGCGTTTTTTTGCCGTTGTGCCAATACTCTAGGTTCAGGGATTCCCCTGGACGGAAACGACCCACATACTCTTGCAACTCGGAGGTGCTGCGCACTTTTGATCCGTTGATACTGATGATGACATCCCCAATTTCAAGCTTGGCATCCGCGGCTGCTCCCCCACTGGCAATCCGGTTGATGAGGGCGCCTTCAGCATTGGGCAAGTTTAACTCTTTGGCCGTTTCAGCATCCAGGTCTTGAATACTGACCCCGAGGAAAGCCCGTTGTACCACGCCAAATTCGCGCAAATCCCGGATAACCTTTTGAACCAAATTAGAGGGAACCGCAAAAGAATACCCTTCATAACTTCCTGATTCTGTGATAATTGCTGTGTTTACTCCTATTAGCTCACCCACCGTATTTATCAAAGCCCCGCCGCTGTTGCCCGGGTTGACGGCGGCATCGGTTTGGATAAATGACTCAATGCTGGCGCCACCGCCTAGAATATTGATGTTCCGGCCTTTAGCGCTGACAATTCCAGCCGTTACGGTACTTTCCAGGTTAAATGGATTGCCCACTGCCAGTACCCATTCGCCTACCCGAATGGAGTCGCTGTTGCCAAAAACGACAAAGGGCAAGCCTACTTCGTCAATTTTCAACAAGGCAATATCCGTAGACGCATCAGAACCAATAATCCGGGCTTTGTACTCCCGTTTATCTGACATGGTCACTTTGATGTCCGTGCTGCGATCCACCACGTGATGGTTGGTCACCAAATAGCCATCAGGGGTCAAAATGACGCCAGAGCCGGAAGACCCTGTCAGTGAACCACCGCTGAACAAGCCGCCATCTGTTTCCAATAAGGCTCGGATATTGACCACTGCTGGGGTCGCTATTGCTGCTGCGTCGATGAAATTGGTTGGAGAAGCGGAATTAAAACTACCGCTGGCGCGCGAGTTAAACAGTTTGTCAACCAAAGCAGTGTAACGTGTTTCACCACCATCGTCAGCCCATACGACCTTGTTAGAACGCACAAATTGGCTGTAAATAAAAATGGAAAGCAAGGAGCTTGCCACACAGAGGCCGAAAAGCAAGAGGTATTTTCTCATAGTTTGCATTCATAACTAAACTGAGAACGATGCAGTATTGTTCTTTATTCTTAAAAAGACTTCTTGAGAATACTTTGGTTGTATCAATTTACAAAAACCAAGCCGAAGTGCAGTACTTCAACCCGCCTGATATGCCTTACTTTTGCGGGAACATAATTTGCAAGGACATGAAATTTTGGAAATATCAGGGTGCCGGCAATGATTTTGTGATGCTCGACCAGCGCCAGAAACATTGGATCAGTCGCAGCGACACCGCTTACATCGAAAAGCTGTGCGACCGCAGGTTTGGCATTGGTGGCGATGGGCTTATCCTGCTGCAAAATTTGGAAGGCTATGATTTTGAAATGGTGTATTTCAACTCAGATGGCCGAGAAAGCAGTATGTGTGGCAACGGTGGGCGCTGTATTGCCGCTTTTGCCCGAGATATGGGAATTATTACAGGCACCTGCCGTTTTATGGCCATTGATGGGGAACACGAAGCAACCGTAAGCGCGACGTCAATCCGCGGAGAAGCTTGGGTAGAATTGAAGATGCTTGATGTTCAAAAAGTCGTTATTCAGGATAATAGCTATATTTTAAACACTGGCTCGCCCCATTATGTCCGATTTGAGGATCAGGTAGAAAGCCTGGATATGATGGCAGAAGGCAGGGCTGTCCGCTATTCGGATGCCTTTAGAAAGGATGGGGTTAACGTGAATATTGTCTGTATGGATCCTGCAAAAACGCAGGAGAACGGCCTCCTAATTCGAACGTACGAGCGGGGTGTGGAAGCAGAAACATTCGCTTGTGGCACTGGGGTAACAGCAGCAGCCATCGCTACATATTTTGAGCAAAAGTATGCACCTGGTACGTATGAAATTCCCGTAACGGCAAAAGGTGGGGCACTTTCTGTGCGCTTCAAGGCGCAGGCCAATGGTACATTTACGGATATTTGGCTCTGTGGACCAGCAGCTTTTGTTTTTGAAGGAAGTATTACTGTTGACAACGCAGCGTGATAGGACCGGCTTTTACCTCATTGCTCATGTTTCCTGCGCGGTCACGAATTCTGATGAAATAATTGAGGGTGTCAAATTTTAATGTGTCAGGTACATTCTCGCAGGCGCGTTTTATTCCTTCTTTGTCAACGAAAATGCAGCAGCTGGTGGGCACTACAATGGAGATTTCACCAGAAATACCATTACTGGCACCTTGGGGCTCAACGTACGGCAATTGATACTCAAATTTGGAAAACGAATCGCGGTCGTCGCGCACAAAAACACTGGGTGTTGATTCGTTGTTAGGGAAGCCCAGGTCACCGTCGCCATCAGTATAGGAAAACCTAATGCTCAAACTATCGCCCTTGGATTTGCCTTGTTGGAGGACATTTTTGGAAAGACTCAAAAATTCAATGACGGGTTCCTTAGGATAATCTGGCGGCTTGACACAAAACTGAGTGCTCATAAACGCGAAAACCAAGAGTAGCAGTGTTGGCGTGATAAATTTTTTCATAGAGTACCTGTATTTCGTTCAAAAGTACGTCGGAATGCAACAAACACCAAAAAACCTTCTGAACTTCAACCATGCAAACATTGCAACGAGCAGAAATATTGCCCTTATTGGCCAATTTGAACGAATCGAACTTCGAGGCGGTGGCAGCCAGTGTTTTTCAATATCAAAAAGCACGCAACCCCTTGTATGCTACATACATAGATATGCTTGGATCCAGCCGAGAACGCCCTTTTCTACCCATTTCTTTTTTCAAAAGTCATAAAATCAGCACTGGAGATTGGATACCAGAAACATGTTTCAAAAGCAGCGGTACAACAGGTCAAATACCTTCCCAGCATTTTGTACGATCCTTGAATTTATACCTCGACAATGCCCGACTAGGCTTTACAAAAGCATACGGCGACCCATCTGAATGGTGTTTCCTGGCATTGCTACCCAATTACCTGGAACGCGGCCATTCGTCCCTGGTGGCTATGGCTGATCACTTCATCCAATTATCGCCATTTTCAGAAAGTGGTTTTTTTTTACATGACTTTGAAAAATTGCGAGACCGCATTACAGCTTGTAAATCAAAAGGTTACAAAACTATTCTGCTGGGCGTAAGCTATGCCCTGCTTGATTTTGCCGAACAGTTTCCCATGGATCTCTCCAGCATCACCATTATGGAAACAGGCGGCATGAAAGGACAGCGACGTGAGATGACCCGTACGGAGCTTCACCAAAGCTTGCAACAATCCTTCAACACAGATTTGATTCATTCTGAATACGGCATGACAGAGCTGTTCTCACAGGCTTACTCCCAAGGAGGGAGTATCTTCGCGCCTTGTCCAAGCATGCGGGTGACAGCAACTGAAGTCACCGACCCTTTCTGCACCGTAGCACCAGGACGTACCGGCGTACTCAACATCACAGACCTGGCAAACATCGACACCCTTAGTTTTATTCAAACAGAAGATCTGGGGCGTGTATTCGAAGATGGCAGTTTTGAGGTACTTGGCAGGTTGGATGCAGCGGAGATGCGTGGGTGCAATTTGCTCCTTTAAGGTTGACGGTGGACGGTGGACGGTAGCACATTTTGGGTAATATGCGTTTGGGATTTCTTTTCAGAAGGTTTGGGCATAGATTGATTGCACTAAAAATGCACCCATAATTGAACTTTTATCGCTAATTGAGCGAGAAATAATAATAATTGGAGGACCAAAGCGGTGGACGGCTCGCACATCCTTTGAACGTATGCTTTGAATGTTATTTCAGCACTTAAGCCAATATTATCTGAATAGTTTTTGGATTTAATTGCTGAAACTCCATGCCAAGCAATCGAACAAACGCTGTGCAAACCGTCCACCGTCTACCGTCCACCGTCCACCGTAAAAAAATGTCACTATTAATAAGGAACATCCGCACCCTGGTGCAAGCAGAAACCCAGCGCCGCAGCATCGTAAAAGGTGTCGAAATGGCCCATCTCCCATGTCTTGACAACGCCTACCTGTTGGCTGAAAATGGCCGTATTGCGGCATTTGGCCCCATGTCGGAATGCCCCGAGCGAGCCGATACAGTGCTGGATGCCACGGATCGCATGGTATTCCCGAGTTGGTGCGATTCGCATACACATATAGTATTTGCTGCTACCAGAGAGGAGGAATTTGTATCCAGGTTGAAAGGGCTCTCTTACGCGGAAATTGCCCAAAGTGGTGGTGGCATTTTGAATTCAGCAAAAAAATTACAATCCATGTCCGAAGATGCGCTTTTCGAAGGTGCCTGGGTGCGCTTGCAGGAAGTGATTGGCTACGGCACCGGTGCCATTGAGGTGAAAAGCGGGTATGGACTAACGGTGGAAAGTGAATTGAAAATGTTGCGCGTTATCCGTCGATTGAAGGAGAAAAGCCCAATACCCGTAAAAGCGACTTTTTTGGGTGCACATGCAGTTCCATTAGAATACAAGGATCGGCGTCAAGATTATATTAACCTGATTGTCAATGACATGCTGCCCCTGGTAGCGGGTGAAGGCCTGGCGGATTACTGCGATGTTTTTTGTGACAAAGGATTTTTCACGCCAGAAGAAACGGATCAAATACTTCAAGCTGGCTGGAAATATGGGTTAAAACCCAAGATTCACGCCAATGAACTCGGCATTTCAGGCGGGGTGCAAGCTGGTGTGGCAAACCGCGCCATTTCGGTTGACCACCTGGAGCATACCAGCTCTGTTGAAATTGAAATACTCAAGAACAGTGATACCATTCCAACTTTATTGCCTTCCTGTTCGTTTTTCCTTGGTATTCCGTATGCTGCTGCCCGCGAAATGATCACTGCTGGATTGCCCGTTACGTTGGCTACTGACTACAATCCAGGCTCCTCCCCTTCGGGAAATATGCCTTTTGTAGTGTCACTTGCTTGTATCAAAATGAAACTCTTGCCAGAGGAAGCCATCAATGCCGCGACGCTAAACGGTGCCAGAGCGATGGAGCTACAAGCCGAAGTTGGAACAATTGCTGTCGGCAAAATGGCAAATTTCTTTATTTCCAAACCAATGATGTCGCTTGCATTACTTCCATACAGCTTTGGCAGCAACCTTGTGGAAACGGTAGTATTGAACGGAGCGGCGGTGGCGAAGTGACTTTTTATGGCAATAAAGACCGCTAACAAATCGTTCAGGCGCGTCCTTTGTTTACAGCTTAGCTTGTTAATGTGCAACTTTTGTGCCCCTGAAAATAACCCAGCAACGCGGTTATTTCCTAATTTTGCGGCCATTGTGCCAAAAAACTGGCCCAAAATGTTAAATCCGCCCTTCTGGGGCAACAGACAAAACTCGAACTGTATCTGATGCTTAAACGAGAATTATCTCGCTATCACAATTATCCACAACCATTGTTAAATTTTCACACACTGATGCAAAGACTTCTAATCCCGCTCTTCGTATGCGTAGCACTTGGCATTCCTTCTGTCATGCTTGCCCAAATACCTCAAAGCGTGTCAGTACCACCGGGCCCCGTAAAGTACCCAACCCACCAGGCTCCGGCTTCGCCAGATAACGTCTGCAACTTTGCCGGCACTTACACACAAGCGCAATTTATCGGTAACAGCAACGATACCGATTTGCCACAGGTTTTCTTATGCCGTGGTGACTCCTTACTCATCCGCCACAATGGCGATGCCATTTTGACGGGCGACCCGCAAACAGGGACACTTGCCGGTGTGGCTTTTGCTTTTTACACTTGCCCGCCAACCATTATTGGTGACAACCTGCAAGCCATCGCGTCAAACCCCGGCCCAGGCGACCCATGTGTATTAAAAGTACCGCCTGCAGCAAATGGCTTGTACATTACACCTGGTGTTCCGAATGGTGGCGTTACCTGGTTTTTCAACAGTGGCACCTTAAATGCGACTTTCGGCTTGGGCCAGCCCTTATCGCTTTTCTTCGCACCAATTACAGTTGACGAAATCACCCCTCCAGCCGGTTTCGAATCAACTGTTGTAGGTTCTCCGCCTGGCCCTTGTGTCAACGTGAACACCAATGCTGCTTTTGAAATAATTTACCTGAATCCAATTACAGGAGAGGGCATCAATACCAGCTTTGGCAATGATTGTCTCGGAAAATTCACCATCCGCGGTGGTTATCCTGAATACGACAATACAGCGATCTATACCATAGATATTTCCTTAACCAGCAACCCTGCTGTAAAGGCGGTGATTCACCCCCAACAATCGCAATTATTCCACCTTGCTCCGGTTATTTTTTCCGTTCCACAACCTGGAAACTACACTATTACTGTCATTGATGGCAAAGCCTGCCCAGCCAGCTTTACCATGGATATGAATGTTTGTGATCCAAGCGACAATATCACCCTTGTATTCCCCGACACCATTGCGCCACCAGCTACCAGCAACTTCTGCGTTCCGCTGACGGTAGAAAATTTCGATATTGTTTCAGGTTCATTCTCCATTAATTGGGATCCTGCCGTCTTGCAATATATTGGTGTTTCAAACCAGAACCAAGTATTAGATCCTTTCACCGGTACAACCTTAAATCCAGGCAACGCAGCCAATGGCCAAATTGGTTTGGTGCTTTACGATCAAACTACAATCGGTAATGTACTGAGTATTCCAAATGGTGAGACCTTGTTTGAAGTGTGCTTTAATGTCGTTGGAGTCTTAGGGCAATGTTCCGGCTTGACAATCTCCAATAGCCCTACGGCTGTATCCTTTGAAGGTAATGTGGGCCAAACGCTTGCACTCTCTGCCGATCCAGGCAGTGTTTGTGTTCAATTCCTGCCACTGGATGTTCTGGTCGCTATATTTGACCCCACTTGTTTAGGTACTGCATCTATGATGGTTACGGCAACTGGCGGAGCCAGCCCTTACAGCGTCGTAGTGCAAGAATTTCTTGGCACCGTACAGGGTCCCACCTATTCCGGTACGATATCAGGCAGCGGTAGCTTCTACACCATCAATAATACCATCGGTGCATTTGACAACATGACTCGGACTTATTATGTCTGCGTCACAGACAGCAATGGATTGGGAACAACCGTTTGTGACACCATTGAGGTCTTGATACCGACGCTTGGAGCGCAAATCTCCTTTATACAGCAACCCAGTTGCAACGGCTTTAAAGATGGTATTGTAAATGCTGTCGTATTGATTGGTGGTGTTCCAGTTGCCAATCCTGGCCCTAACTATACATTTCAGTGGTCAACAGCCCCCCCACTCATCAACCCTGCCCTGGGATATCAGGATGGCACTGTCAACGATGATGTCCATGCAGGGAACTATGCCCTGGTGGTTACCGACATTGCCCGCATGTGTTCGGCCACGGCCCTTGGGTCATTGGGCCAACCTACCGTCATCAGTCGGGATGTCATAACATCAACTCCAGCTAGTTGTAGTGGTGTTGCCAACGGATCCATCAATTATTTGGCAAAAGGCGGCACCCCGTTTGCGGGCGGTCAATACCAGTTTAATTGGGCCAATGATGCTGGCCCCGTAGGCACTCCGGGCCAAAACAACCCTATCATTGTCAACAGCTTGGCTGCTGGGCTCTATAGGGTAACTATAACAGATGCTAATGGCTGTACTAAAATTGATAGTGTAGCCGTCATAGATCAACGGGTCGTGACGCTTAACCCAGGTATGACGAGCAGTGTTACCTGCTTTGGCTTGAGCACTGGTACCGCCGTTGTGTCGGTGTCAGAGTCGGCACCATCAGGTTATGCTTATACCTTCACCTGGTCGCCTACCCCCGCTTGTATGCCTGCCGGCACCAGTCTGTCTTCCGGTTATGCTTGTTTGGCTGCTGGAAATTATTTCGTCACTGCGCTAGATCCAATAGACGGATGTAAGGACACCCTTACCGTTCAGATAACGCAACCTGCCAAGCTTGTCCTCGATACCTTAGGCTTCCAGCCCCCCAACTGCGTGCCACCAAACAGCGGCGGCATCTCTGTCGTAGCACAAGGCGGCACTGGCGGCCCTGGCTACACCTTTAACTGGAGTAATGGTGCTACAGTTGCCAGCCAGAACGGCCTTGCTGTAGGACCATACAATGTTACCGTTACGGACATGAATGGCTGCAAGGACTCATTGGTATTTGTGCTGCCAACGCCTGTGGGGCCTAATATCACCATTGTTTCAAATCCGGTGAAATGTGGTGGCGATGGTTCGCTTACTGTAAATCCCGCAAATGCTACTTCCTATAATTGGACAGCTGTGCCAAGCACTGGTACGATCGGTGCGACCAATCAAATAGTCAACCTTCAAGGCGGCACCTATGCTGTTACCGTAACAGACCAAGCAGGCTGTACAACAGTAGATACCGTTGCGTTAGCTGGTGTAATTCCTATGTCATTCGCCGATACTTCTATCGTTGAGCCACTTTGTTTTGGCTTTAAAGATGGTATTCTTGGCGTATTGGTGCAGGATGGGAAACCACCGTACACCAATTATCAATGGAACCCTACCCAACCTGCCCCATCTGGCCCGACGATTTTTTCCATCGGTGCTGGCGTTTATAGCGTTACGGTGACCGACAATGAAGGTTGTACGCTTACGGGTTCGTTTACCTTAAACCAACCGCCACAGGTAGTAAACACGCTTTCTGGCATCCAAAACGTTTCTTGCTTTGGGGTGTGTGATGGCACGGCGCAAATCGCGACCAATTATGCCACTACACCAAATCCAACACCCGGCAATTTTATTTACATCTGGAACGACGGTACCAGCACAGCCGCCATGCGGACAGATCTTTGCGCTGGCACGTACGTCGTGACGAGCGCCGACAACAACAACTGTGGCGATACAGACACCTTGACCATTGGAACGCCACCGCAGATTGGTGCAACAAACACGACAATCCCGGCCTCCTGTTTTGGCCAGGCAACCGGCTCCGCTACCATCATGGGAACAGGCGGCAATGGTGCTCCTTTCACTTATATTTGGAGCGATTCGAACAGCAGCACGACCAATACTGCCAATAATTTGGCTGCGGGGCAATACGTGGTGACTGTTACAGATTCTAATGGCTGCACGGAAGTCATTGACTCTATATTCGTAACAGAGCCCGGTGAAATCTTGGTGTTGCAAGACTTGATTTTGACGGACAATCCCAATTGCTTTGGAAATTCTGATGGCCGAATTGTAGTAATCGTTTCTGGTGGAAATACGGGCCAATTGCAATACGAATGGTCAGATGATATGGGTGTAATTGGCAATACTCCGGGAGAACTAGAGGATTTGCCAGCTGGCTTTTATTCTGTGGTCGTAACCGATGCCCAAGGATGTACTGGAAGTTTGTCCGACATCATGCTGCAGGATCCTCCTCCAGTTTTGGGCAGCTATGATGCACCAGAAGCCCTGGTATGCAATGGTGATGTGACGACCTTGAAGATCAATTCAATCGCTGGCGGTTCGGGTGGCCCTTACCAGTTTAGCCTTGATTTTGGTGCTTTGCTGGATGTTAACTTCCCGGTAAGCCTCACCGGAGGCGAGCACTTCATCACCTATTTTGATGTAAAGGGTTGTTTCTATACCGATACCGTTAATGTTCCAGAGCCAGCGCCGATTGAAGTGACCTTCAATCCAATGGTAAAAGAAATCGAATTGGGTGATACTTCCTACCAGCTGAAGCCGCTCATTACGGGTGCTGCAGTTGCTTCTTTCACTTGGACACCAGCAGATTTGTTGCGCACAGCAACCGATCTAAACCCTTACGTGTACACATTTGAGTCGCAATTGTATACCCTTGTGGTATTTGACGACAAAGGTTGTTCCGGTACTGGTTCTGTACAAATCAATGTTGATCCAAACCGCAATGTGTATATCCCTAATATTTTCAAACCAGGGGTTGGTGGGCTGAATGACCACTTTAACGTCCACTTGGGCCTGGGTATTGAACTCGTCAACTTCATGCGGGTTTACGACCGATGGGGTGAATTGATGTATACCAGGGAGCGCTTCCTGCCGCAAAACGATAATTTTGCAGATGGCTGGGATGGTAAATTCCGAGGGGACTTCGTCAACCCGGGCGTGTTTGTCTATGTCGTTGAAGTCAAGTTCCTCGATGGCAGGGTGCTGTTGTATCGTGGAGATGTGACAGTGTATAGGTAAGCTGGAATGCGATAGTTTGAAAAAAGAGCCATCCGCGTGAATTCGCGGATGGCTCTTTTTGATTGACGCGTTCAGATTACATGATTTCCGATTGTTGAAGTGTCATCCCGCTTAGTATTGGTGGTCAAATGAGACAAGAATTATCGTCGGTTTCTCGTTTGATCCACCCCCGATTTTTGATGCAACGCCAAACCGTCTACCGTCTACCGCACCTTCGGCTGCCTCCGCTTACTCCCTGGCCGAAACCCTTTTCCGCCCATCATAGCCATCATAGAAGGGTTCATCGACTGACCAGCTTGTTTCATTTGTTTGTCTACTTCTTTGATTTGCTCCTTGAGCATTGGTTCTGTTACGGTCAGTTTTTTCACTTCCGACAAATGGTTTTGCGCGGCTTTGATGTTGTTTTTACCTGCGGAAATCATCACCAACTGAAGCCAGGCTGCTGCCCGCTCATTGTCGGAAGGCAGGCCCGCGTCGAGTGATTTTCGGATCCAGGTCTCAGCGGTGTTGAAATCCTTCTTTTGCATAAAGATAGCACCCATGGTCATGTAATAGACCCCTTTGTAGCCAATCAGCAACAACTTTGGGCTCAAGGTCATTTTGAGGCGTGCTTCGGCTTCTTCGAGCTTTTGTTGACTGAGCAGTTGATTCGTAGAAAGAATGGTGCCCAGCATCAAATAACCCGCAAGCAGGATTATGCCCACGAACAAGAAAGGGAATCCGTACCAAAAACCGAATGCTGCCCAAAGCGCGATGCCACCCAATATGCCCCCCACAATCAGGGCTAAACGAAGATAAATGTTAATTGTAAACATGGAATTATTTTGAAAACATGAACTGCAAAGGTATTACAGTTTTTTGAACACCTGTACCAGATTGGGCGTGGCAACTTCGCTGCACTTCAACAATTCCTTAGTACAGTCTAAAACAATGTAGCATTGTGTGCCCGATGGCCCTTTTTCCATAAAACACCAGCCGTCGAGCAGGTCGGTGGTGTCGAGCTGACAGGTGAGGGTACGGCAAGTGACATCAATTTCAATGTCTGTTTCCGAACGCAACACACCCTGTTGGAATCGGCGCATTTTGGTATCCGCAAATTCGAGGGTAATGGTGCTATCGTTTTGATTTTCCCAGCGTCCTTCCAAGGTTTTTAGCAAATCCGATCCGTCAGGGCCAGTAGATTGAGGCAGTTCAGGGTTCGTTCCTGGTTGGTTGGCACTGTTGGCGCTGGTGTTTGTACAGGCATAAATGAAGGTCAGTACGGCCAAGAGGGTTAGTAGTTTGTACATAGTATTTTTGTTGAATTAATACAATATTCGCCAAATCAACGGCGAACCTCTATTCCATAACCGGCGCCAGGAGCCATTTCCAAAGCAATTTGCGTGCCGTTTGGTAATGGCACCAATTGAATTTCAAAATCAATATGCATTTTGTTGTTGTATCGAAAGGTCGTTCCGTCTGCTCCGATACTGAAATTGACCTTGTTTGACAGGCATTCCGGGAAATTATCGCTGGTATAAATGTCCACTTTATTGCCATTTTTCTTCAAAATAAATGCCGCCGTCAATTTTCCAAAAACAACAAACGCTTTTAACGGCCCATCGCTGAGGGTAAACAATCGGCGGTTCGAATTCGCGGGGTCGGCATTGATAACCGCGGCTTCCGGGAACAGTACCTTGCACCAACTGTTTGCTGGATCATCGCCCGAAACCATTTCCTGGGTGCTGAAGGCAAATGTTAGCCCGGCACCTGCCTTCTTGTTTTCTGGCTGCGTTGAATTTGACCGTTTGGGCGTTTCAGAACAGGAAAACAGCCCAACAATCAAAAAAAGCAGCATCGATAATTTGATTTTCATATTTTATAATCGAGTCGAATAGTGTAGTTCCTGGGCGCATCCAACAGCGCAGGACGGACGGAGTATTCAGCGTTGAAAAGATTGCCAACCAATGCACTGACTTTCAAGCTTTTATTGATAGCATAAGAAGATCGGAGGTCAACTATGGTGGAACCGTTTTTATGCTCCTGACGGAATTTCCGTACGGCAATAAATTCTTTTGGCGCCAGCGCATCAGGCAATGTGATACCCTTTATTTTTCCTTCAAACAACTCGTCAATCGCATTCATAAAGCTATAGTACTGTACAGAAAGCCCAACGCTAAAACCTTTGATGCTGTATTCAGCGTCAAACTTCAAGGTCTGGTTGAAACGATATTTCAAAACATTGTTTGTATCGGAAGAACCATAATTCAAATCCGGGTTGTTCTTGTCAAACACTTTGTAACGCGGCGTAATACTGGTAAAACCAGCCAAAACAGCCAGTGAACCACCCGCAAAATCACCTTGGCCAGCCACCGATATTTCATAGCCCGTCACCCTGGTATCGCCCGAGTTTTCCGAACGGAATCTAGCCCTGCTTTGGATGCCATTGGGCGTAAAGTTGATGAGCAAGGTATCCAGCACAAATTCCATCATATCCTGATACTCCGAAACAAATCCGGTCAGGTCAACATACCCCTTCCAGTCCCCTATCCTGAACCCTTGTTTTAAGCCCAATTCAGCCGTCCAGCCCGTTTCAGAAACAAGCGCAGGATTGGGCACTACGTTATTGCCAACACCAAAGTCAGTACTGATAAATTTTTCTGCAATGGTTGGGTAGCGGTATCCTTGTCCCCATGAAGCCCGGAAATAAGTGGCTGCTCCCGCCCGGTAATTGGCACCCAGGCGAAACACTGGTTTGCCTTCAATAACTTCGCCATTGGGAATAATGCCGTACTCATTGGTGGCCCGGTCAATAAAAATGGTATCTGGGCTTTGCTGTGCGTTGTGTTCGTATCGGAATCCGGCAGAAAGATTGAGGCGGTCAAATATTTTATAGTCCAACTGCAAATAAGCAGCAAGGTTGCGCGATCTAAAATTGCCATTGTTGTATAACTCCGCATCCACGGTGTTGTAAGTGCCAACGATACCTGCGGTCGTTACCAGTCCGATGCGCTGCATATTCCGCTGGAACTGGTATTCTCCATAATACAGGCGGCTGTCGTTGCTTTGATTTCCTGAGTTGTTGTTGTGGATGTAATAATAGCGGCTGAGCACTTTGTGGCGGTTCCCGCTTTTGTCAAAATATTGCAGCGTTGGGTCGATCGTAAAACGCAAGCGGCCCCTGGTAAAGGACGCAGAACCTTCGCCGGATTGATACGCCTGCGTAGAGTCGTTGCCCCAAATAAAGAAACTGCCACCGCGCCCGAAGTTGAAATTGGTGTTCAAGCCCAGGGTCAGACGATCGTTTACCCGGTAGCGGAAGTTGGGGGTGACGCGCCCGTAGCGGCTATAGGTATCACGGTTGTAGCTGTCGCGAAACAGGCCATAAGCGCCAATCACCACATCGAGTTTGTTGATTTTTCTTCGGTGGCAAAAGCTAAAGCCTGTTTCTACAGGTAGCACCAAAGTCGAAGTATCGTTGCCCCACCATTTTTTGGCTGGGTCATTTGGCGCGCCCCAAACCTTGCCAAAGGTGGAAAAGTTTGTTTCTGGCTGGTCTTTGGCAAAACCTGTGCGAATGTTGATGATGCCATTCATCGCGGAAGACCCATAAAGGGCAGATGCAGCGCCTTTTAGCACCTCTATCTGCGATATATTCTCCACCGGAAAATCATCCCAGTTTGGCAATCCCGCATCAGGTTGTAGGGCGGGCATGTCGTCTACCAATACTAATACACGTGTTCCGGCACCATAAGAGAAGCCAGCGCCGCCCCGTATGCTGGCCTGCCCATCCACGATGTTCAAGCCGGGCACTTTTACGAGTACTTCATCCACGGAAGTAGAGTTGGTGCTTTCGATGAGTCCAGGTTTTAAAACATCGAGAGAAACGGTGACTTCGCCGAGGGGTTTTTCAAACTTTCCCGCAGTCACGGTGGCGGTTTGCAGCAGGTTGCTGCCGTCATTGAGCTTGATATTTAGGGTGCGGGTTTCACCTGCAGCAAGGGTGATGCTTTGGCTGTACACGTTGTAGCCAACCAAAAAGCAACTAATCTCGTATCGCCCTGGCGCAAGGCTGATTTTGTAGTTGCCATCAAGATCAGTAGCCGCGCCGCTCTCGCCAATTTTCACCGAAACACCAATCAGCATTTCGCCGTTCGAGCCATCCGCGACTTTACCTTGAATGGTTGCATTCTGGCTTTTCAGGGTAAAAAATGATAAAATACAAAAAAGGGAAACGGTAATTCTCATAGTAAGTTTTCAGATTTTAGCGTGGAAAAAGGTGCTTGGGAGCGGGGTAAAAGTATAAAAAAAACGGTAGACGGTAGACGGTAGACGGTGGACGGTTTTGCACGACATTTGTGCATTGGTTTGGTATTGCTTTTTCAGCACTTTAAGCCCCATTTTTTGAATTAAAGGGCTGAAACACCCAATCCAAGATAAAAAACGAATATTGTGCAAGCCGTCTACCGTCTACCGTCCACCGTCAAAGGTCAATATTTGGGTTTCCCTGTTCGTAGCAAGCGGTGCCAAACGGCCCGGCAAACAATCCACCCATGCGCCAACACGGTAGATAGCAGACCATAATGCGCCCGCATCACTGCAAAACGATCCCTCAGGCTTTGCTGGTGCCGTTGTTTAGAAATTCCGCCCATCAAATAATCGGTGATAATCAGCCCGGCATTGATGTTTTCTGCGCTGTTTTTCAGGATGCGAATGCACCAATCGTAATCGGCGCAGAGGTTGTTGTCCAGGTATTCAGGTGCGAGGCTTCGGCGCGGGATGAAGGATTGATGCACCACCAGCATACCGCCGAGAAAATCGCGCCAGTGGAGCTGTTTGGGCAGTTTCCGGGTGCTCAAAGTGCTCATGGTGCCCGCCGGCTTCCGGGCATCATCTACCAACAGGGTTTCTCCATAAAGCACGCCTGTTTGGGGTGTCACTAAAGCAGCCAATTTTTCCAGGGTATTTGCTGCGTGCAGGTGGTCGCCGCCGTTGAGGAACTGCACAAAATCGCCCGTGGCCATGCGCAGGCCCTTGTTCATGGCATCGTAAAGCCCCTTGTCTTTTTCTGAAATCCAGCGCAGGTGGGGCATTTTTTTGGCGTAATCTTCAATAATTGAAAGGGTTCCGTCTTTGGAAGCGCCGTCAACCACGATGTATTCAACATGCGGATAAGTCTGGCGCAGCACACTTTCCATGGTGCCGGGCAGCAGTGCCTCGCCGTTGTAGACGACGGTGATGATGGAGAAGGTAATGGGTGGGTGTGGTTTGTTCAAAATGAAGCCCTGGATTTGTTATGCCCCGGCAAAACTCTGAAATTTCTGGCAACTGTTGGTTATCGCATTGGAATTTTGAAGCCATATTTACTTTTCAAGGAACCCTGACCGCTTTTCCAGTATACAAATTGCCACCAGCTTCTAATACAATTTGATACATCCCGGAAGGTAGCAGGGTAAAGGAGCCTAAGTCAATAGACTGCTTCCCTACTGATATTGGAGCCTCCTGGCTAAAAACAAGGCTTCCTTGCGCATTATACAGCTTGAACATGCCATTTGTTGGCTCCCCGCAGTAGTCCAAATCAATGCTACAACGACTTGAAAATGGATTGGGATTGATGGTTAATTTCCCGATTGATGGGAGGATGGAGTTAGGTGTGTTCGTACGCACAAAGCCATCGAGTAAATATTTAGTAAGGAAATGTTTATTCGTATCAAGTTGAAAACTTTGTACACCAGCAACATATAAATTGCCCTGATCTACCGCTACATCTCTTAATCCATTATTTACTCCTTGTAGATTCGTAATGCCAGCCTTTACGAAACCAGAGGCATTATAAATTGCAAAAGCACAATCATATAAATTGCTATCTGGATTTACGAGCCCTAAGCCTGCTGCTAACAATGACTCATTGTTCAACCAACGCAGTATCTTAGGGTAAATTTTCATGCTAATAAGATTATGCTCCCAAAGTACATTGCCCTGTTTATTCAGTTTTATCAAAATTGATTCTACATGAGATTGGTCAATCCTGATATGACCAGCCAAATAAACATTATCTTCATTGTCAATTGCAATGCTTAAAAGCTGAGCTGGCGAGTCAGGTGATGGCTTCAAGTGTTCCCAATCAATAATTGCCGATGTCCTGTACTTAATTGCCCTATATTCGACCCCTAAAGTCAAATAAAGGCTGCCCTCCTGATCAATATGCACCGGGTAAATTATTTTCGGGTTTAGCGAAGACGCTGCCGCACCCAAAGTTTCCCCTTGTGTACCGACTTGCCAGCAAAGCAAACGCGTACCCCCGGCGGCAGAGGAGCTGTTCCTGCCCCAAAATACCCAATGATCGCCAGTCCAAACAACGCTGCTGCTGCCATAGTTGTAATCCGGTTCTACGTGTAATGCTGTCCAAATCAAGGTACCCGTCGGCGATTTTTTTTGAATGTACAAGCCACCCCTGTTTTGAAGCGTATCGAAATAGCTGCCAAAAATCAGCAGGTTTTGATCCTCATCAAGCAATAAGCTGGTGACGGCAGTTGTAACGCCTTGCTCCACCTGAATGTAGTACTGCCAAAGGGTATCACCGTTGGCGGCATATTTAAAAACAACCTGATTGCCAGCTCCGCCAAATGGGGCATTGATCGTCACGCCAGCTACATATACAGCGCCTTCCCAATCGGTGGCAGCAGCGGTAATAAAATCGGTTGCAGGTGTCTGGTGCCGCCGCTCCCAAAGTTTATTCCCGTCTGGGTCATACTTGAAAGTAATAAAACCTGTTGCCGGGCCTGGCGTGTACGTGCTCCCACAGGCGATAACATTATGAAAGGAATCAATCAATATTAGTGGCGTATAGGCATCTGGGCCGCCATTCGTCGCTTCTTGCCTTTGCCAAAGGGGATTGATTTGCTGGGGTTGGGAAAAAATGGAACCGCAATTAAATAAGAAAAAAACGCAGCATAAATATTTCATCATGATTCAGCATGTTATTGCACTGGTAGAATAAATACTGCGGCAGCTAGTCTGTGTGACAAGGCTGCCGCAGCAATTAATACTGTCACATTATTGTTTTGCTATTTGCTTGGTGTGCTGTTTTCCATTTATTGAAAAACTCAAGATGTAATTCCCAGAAGGGATGTCGGACAAATTATTTATTTGCAAAGTATTTTCTCCTTGCGAAATCCTTGCTTTTTGGTTTCTTATTGACACTCCAGCCATATTAAGTATGCTAATGTTGGCTTCTGCTTCCATTTCCAAATTTTCAAAAAGTACCAATAAATTATCTGTAAAAGGACTAGGATTACAGTACAAAGAATTTGGGAGTTTGGAACTTGTCAGGCTATTGAGGGAGCGGTTGGCCGTTGCAGGTTCGACTTCCACGATGATGCTCGTAGTAGATGTTGTATTCCCCCAAAAGAAGTTGCGCAGAATGGAATTATCAAGCGCAATTTGTTCCTGAAGATTGGGCATTGCTTGTTTCGCACGGACAACTATTGAAAATAACTTATCCCCATTTTGCAATGATTGGCCAGTGCCAACTTCATCGAACCACAAGGTTTTAAATTCATTGCTCTCCAAATCTGATAGCCCAAAATAGTCCTCTTTATTGTACGCTGGCAAAGAGGTTTCAATCACATCCAACACCTCAAATTTTTCAAATGGAAGGTTTATCCCCAGTTGAAATGCCTTTACTTGATTAAAATCTTGAACCTTAAATGCAAGTTTAACAACTTGATCTTGTGCTAAGCTCGTAGAAGGGACAATAAAAGATGGGAGCGCAGCACTGGTAGTTGAAGGGTTGTTCGAGGGGCCTTCTGGGCCACAAATACCAGGATCAACTGGCCAAGAGCTATTTACATCACCAATTTTTATTCCATCAAAACCTCTTTGTCCAATTGGCGGGGACTGAAACAACCAACCTTGTTGTAGGTATCCACCAGCCAAAAGGCTGAAAGGGTTTTTATTAAATGAAGCCGTGAAACTCTGAGGTACAAACTCTGGGATGAAACGCCAAGGTTGTTCAACTCCAGGTATGAAATAATTATCTTCAAGAAGCATCTTCCGTAGATGAACAATATCAAATGTAGAGATCGTATTGCTTTGGTTGGCATCTGCGGCAATCATACTATAGCCAGAGGTAAATGGCTGATTATTCAAAATATGTTGTGAAATTAAAAAAAGATCAGTCGGATCAACACCTTCTTTCCATTCACATTTCTTGTGGCCATAATGCATCTTAAGTTTGTCGCTGGGAAACTCAAGCCCGCTTTTACCATTATGATAGGCATGAACCATCAAATCGTCTGTGTGCAAAATGCCACTATAATTACCTGTAAGGCTACTGGTCACATTACATTTTCGGGAGTCATTTGGGTGCCGAACCCGTAGCGTAACATTATGTAAAGGTGTAGCAGAACCTTCAAATTCTACTTTATCTGTAAAAGTCCCACACTTGTCAAAGGTGTAAAAAGGTTCGCGAGCAGTCTCTTTGTAATATGCCAAGTTTACATATTGATCTGGGGTAAACTGGTTTAGGCAACTAAAATCCCAATATGACATAAAATTACGACCCAGAGACTTTCCAGGAGGGGGCGGGTTTATAGCATCTCCATTATAGTCTTGATATATAAGAGAAGCATCCAGTTCACAAGTCGTTAGGCTTTGTGCACTTAGAAGGCAGCCAGGCCAGATAGAATTTGAAGTGTTTTTAGGATTGCAATCAGCTGGAGTATCTTCAATTAGGTCGCCAGCCTTATTATAGTTAAAATCCTTAAATACTCGTGGGTCATTTTGATCTGTTATTACATCGCGGATCACCAACTCCCTACCCCACCAGTCAGGTTCAACCTGACCATTTCCTGCTATTACCGGGTAAGGATAATCAAGAGTGTTATCACCAACATTTGGCACATCATAATTTTGGACTACATGATAGGTATGAAGCAGCCCAAAATGATGACCAATTTCATGAATAAAAGGCCGGCCAAACTCCCCAGATCCTTTCAATCGTATGGTATTAGTATGTTCAATGTAGTGCGGAGGAACATGATTTGGGTTTCCAGGCAAGTATGCAACAAGCGGGATTACTGATACGGGTACTGGGCTAGAAGGTGTCAAATAAACCTCCATTGCACCTGAGGTATAGGAGAATGATGAAAGAAACTGGTCGACATCAATACTTGCCTTGATTCTTGAATCAGAAATAAGATTGACATTTCCACAAAGGACAAGGTTGATCCCAGCAGCAACAAAGGCAGGGTTCATTGCATTCAGAGCAGCAGTTGCATAAGCGTCAGAAACATTCTCTTCAAAGGAAGTAAATCGCACGGGAACATCAAGTGGGGCTTGGATTTGGCTGCTTTGAGCAGCTTTAAATGCCTCAATTCCAGGCTGCTCTGCTAACATAAGTTGAATCAAACCGGGAGGAACTTCAGTTCCACATTCAATTCCCTGCGCGAAACCAAAATTGGGGGCAATCGCAATGGAAATGAAAAAGACGACAACACATTTGACGAAATTAAATTTTAGGGGGGGGGGGGCAATTAGCATTTTTTTCATTGGAAACATGTTTAAAAAGTTAAAAATAGTATTAAGAAAGGATTTATCTCCAAAGATATACTAAAAATCCTGCCCAATCTTCTTCCCTACAAGATTTAACCAAATCCCCCCCTACTTCCGCAACGTCGGATCTATCGCATACGCCTTTTCAAACCACTCCCCACTTTTCTCCGGCTGCCCCATATCGCGGTACGCCGAACCAATGTAAAAATACAAGGTTGCATTGTCCGGCGCGAACTTCAAGCCTTCCTGCCATTGCTCGATGGCCTCCGGGAAATTCTTTTTCATGGCCAATACGGCCCCCAGGTTGCGGCGGGCATCCACAAAGCGCGGATCGTATTTGATGGACTCTTTGTACACCTCTTCGGCTTTGTCCAATTGGCCGCGCATGAAGTAGATGTAGCCCATGTTGGAAAGCACGGGCGCATTGTTGGGCCGGTGTTTCAGCGATACTTGATAGTCTTCAAACGCTTTGTCGTATTGCCCCAGGCGGAAATAGGCGATGCCACGGCCACCATAAGCGTCGTGGTATTCCGGGTACAGTTTGATGCACTTGGTGTAACATTCCACCGCGAACTCTAAGCCTGGCTTGTCGATCACGGTGCCTGTTTTTTCGTCCATGGCCACCCGCGCCACTTCTAGGGCGTTGTGGTAGTTCAGTTTGGCGCAATTGGGGGAGTTGGGCAAATCAGCGGCGTATAACGTCGCGCTATTTTCCCAAGCCGGGTTTCGGGTAATTGTTTTCAAGCTATACAAAGCGATGATGACCCCAGCAAGGCCCCACACCGCAGCACCTTTTCCATTGGGGTTCCAAACGCTGCGCATATCATCAATTTTAAAAATTTTGGCGATGCCCCAGGCCAATGCCAACGCGTACCCGAAAGAGGGCATGTACTGCAAGCGTTCGCCATAAGAAGTGCCGATGAGGAACAGTACATTGCTAAACAAGGCAAAACAAATCAGGTAAAACAGTATCGCGTAGGAAAGGATATGCTTTTTGCCCATGTTCATCAAGGCCCACACACCCATGCCGGCGTACACAAAAAAGCCCAGCAAGGCACGCCAATCGCCAAAGCTTACTGGCTCGAATTGGGGATAGCCCATATCACAAACCAATGGATGCGGCAGTATCAGCACCCAGAGGTATTTGCCGCACATCATAAAGGCTGATGCCAGGCGGTCGGCGGAGTTGTGCGCGCCCACCATGAAATTGTCCAAAATGGAGTAAATTTCCTGAGCTTGTTGCGCGCCCAATACACTTTGCCTGACGGCGAGGAATATTGCGGCTGGGATAAGCATCATGCCCGCCAAGCGCATCATTTGATTCAATGGTTTATCGGTAAAATACCAAAGAGTGAGCGGGAAAATAAAGATAAACATGATGGCACCCTCCTTGGAAAACATGGCAATTCCATACGCTACCAAAGCCGCAATCATCCAACCCGTTTCATTTTTTTCAAGATGGCGCCACAACGCGTACATCGCCAGGGTGCCAAACAACAAGGCCATGATCTCGTCGCGGCTTTTGATGTTGCAGACCACTTCTGTGTGGATCGGGTGCGCAATGAAAAACAACACCGCCATGGCCGTGATGGCCGGGGCATAATTCACCAGGATTCTGCGCCAAGTGATCCATAGCGCCCAACCGGTTGCAGCGTAGAGCGCCACATTCATGAAGTGGGAAATGAAGGGTTTGTCGGCAGAAACTTGCCATTCAAACGCAAACATGGCCAGCGGAATCGGTCGGTATAAGGAGCCGGGGCTGTTCCAGGTGCCAAATCGGTATTCGGTGCTGAATATGATGCCGATGTTTTTCAAGCCGCCCTTTACCACCCAGTTGTCTTTGATGGAAGAATAGTCATCCAGGGTGTAATAGTGGCCGAAAGTATTGACATACAACAGAAAGCCAAGGGCTGCGGCGATCAGTCCGACCCAAGCTGCGGTTTTGTCGAGTTGCATACCCGCTGCACTGTAAGTACTGCCGCTACCTGACTTTTTGTTTGGGGGAGGAGCAGTCTGTTGGCGGGCTTGTTTCTTTTTTGACATCGTAAGGCCATATTTTGCGGGCAAACCTACGTGGAATCCTTGAAAAAACAACAGGGATGGCCCAGTAAAAATACCGTTCAGTTGGAAAGAAAAACGAGAAAACGCTTACCAAAGCACCCGCACTGTTTCAATTTTGCGGTCGCTGACCAATTCCAGCACAAAGGTTTTGTCGCCGATACGCAGCCGCGCACCCTGTTGTGGAATGGTTTGGGCATGGCTGACGATGTAGCCAGAAATGGTATTGTAGGTACCCGGTGGAATGTCAATTTCGGGGTACCTTTCGTTGATGTATTCTACATCAAGGCGGCCAGAGAAAAGGTATTCGCGCGCATCAATTTTAGCTTCGATGAACTCTTCCTGGTCGTGCTCGTCGTCAATCTTGCCGAATAATTGCTCCAACACATTATCCAGGGTTACGAGCCCGGCGACACCGCCATACTCATCGACGACACAAGCAATGTACGTTCTGTTCTTTATAAACTTGCTCAGCAGGTCATTCACCTGAATCGATTCCGGCACGTAGGTAATGGGCATGACGATACTGCGGATGTTGCGCGGGCTGGCAAACATTTGCTGAACATGCACATAGCCCATGGTTTTATCAATTTCCCCATCGGTCACCAAAATCCGGGAGAGGCTGCTTTCGACAAATTGTCGCCGCAGTTCTTCCACGGGAGCTTCAACATCAATGTGTACAATTTCAGTCCGTGGCACCATGCAATCGTGGGCGCGGATCTGCTTGAGCTGCAACGCATTTTCGAGCAATTCCATTTCCAGCTCTTCTTCACCTGGCACACCGCTGGCGTTTTGCTGCACCAGGTATTCGAGCAGGGCAGCATCCTCGTCTCCGGGTGAATGCTTGTATACCTTTTTGAATACCAGGCTTTTGAAGAGGAATAGAATAAAGAAAAACACCAGCACTGCAGTCATTGGCGCCACCCATCCAGCCCCAAAAACAAAACCCAAAAACGGCAGCAAGCTCAAAGCACCAAATACCGCCAGGACGACCAGCAATAAGGTCGCCACGAAGCTGTGGTTGCCGAGCCGCAAGGCCGCTGACCAATCGAACCCTTTTTGTGAAGTTGTTTCTACCATTATTTCAATTCATTTATTTGATCCACTTTGATACGGCCTTTGGGCACCAAAATTTTCCAGTAAGAAAAATCCTGTTCTGCTTCCAGGCCGTAGCCGTATATTACTTCACCGGGCTTGGTGACTTTTACAAATTTTTCGGTGCGCACCTTGCCCGATTTTTCATCCCAAATAAGCTCCTCCGTTTCAAGTTTTTCTTGTTTTACGGTAACAAATACCACGCTGTCGCGGGCCGTAATCAGGCCTTTTTCTTGCTGCCGCACTGCTTTCTTAGCCGTCAAGGTACTCCGCACGGAAAGATCTGACTCTAAAAAATCGATCCTTATACCTGATGGGAACTCCTGCCGGGCGTTTTCCCGGTCATTAAAGTTGTACAGCAAGGGCCCCGTTACCTTAACCCTGACCACTGCACTGTCGGAATATAAAATCTCCACGTCCTTGGCCACTTCCATCGCCACATCATCCTGGGTTATGACCTGCCGCGTTTCCTTGTTCGGATCCTCACATGCAGCAAACATAAGTCCCAGCACCAACACTACACCCCCCAGCGAACCAAAAACCTGAAACTTGAAACCTTTGAAACCTGAAACCGCCTGTTTCATACCATCATCCGTTTTAACCCAAACCGAAACAGCAACAAGAAACCAACAACAATGATAAACAGCCAATAAACCGGCACATATACCCAGGCGACCAAATGCAGCCGATCCAGGAAATACATCAACACAATTATGGAAGCAATCATCAGCATCAGGTCAGACAGTTTGCCAAAACCGGGAATATGCTCGTAGGCTACGTTGCGCCGAATGATGCTCAGCGTAGCAATCATAGAGCCAATGGGCAACACCTGGGTGAGCAAGTTTACATTGTAAATGCTGCCCCCGCCTTCGAAAAGGAAAAGATAGACACCCAATGTCGCTGCGAAAATGCCCGGAATACACACCAGAAATACCATAGCGGTGTATAAGTATTTCCAAGGGCTTAAATGCCCGTCGCCTTTAGCAATAAACCCAGCCAACAAAGCCACGATCGGCATTAATAAAAAATAAGCCACCACCATGTTGGGGTTGACGGAGAGGTAGTCGAAGAGTTCGCGTAGCGTCATGGAATGGTTGTTCGTTGATAGTTGTTAGTTGTTCGTTTCCGAGCGTTTGGTCATTTCGTTGTTTGTTGTTCGTTGTTCGTTCCCTCACCTTGATTTGTCCTGCTGTAAGCATCAGTCCACGTATAAGGCGCTGAAAGCACAAATGTAGCAGTGACCCGGTCTACTCTTCCCCTTTTTACATGGACGGTTGCTTACAGCAGAACAACTCAAGGTAAGGGTAAAGCGTGGATTCTTTGGAGACAAGCCATTAGAGATCGACGATTAGTTCCGATATTCACGTTTTCTACCCGGCTTCCGTCGTGAATGCCAAGAGTTCGAAAACGAACAACCATCAACTAACAACTATCAACTAAGTTTCGGCAAAAATAGCGTTCGTGACTGAAATCAAAGCCCAATATCTCGAATTCTGTGCAAGTGGCTATGTTCCCATGCACCTACAGCCTTGGTGGCTTGATGCGGTATGCTTGCCTGAGCACTGGGGTGTAGCGCTTGCTATGGATGGCCGCGGATCGGTTATTGGGGCTCTGCC
>JBBRWA010000046.1:0-26669 GCA_038246345.1 Chitinophagales bacterium | reverse complement strand
GTTTGATATTTATGACAAGAATAGTGGTGTTGGTTTCCGCATATTTTTTTGGGAAAAATGAGGGTACGCTGGTACTGACAGATACCCTAAAAGCCTGGGCTGCCAAGCGCATCCGGCAGTTCCTTACGCCCCAGCATATTCGGCAGGTACAGCGCGGCATTGGGTTGGTGTTGATTGGGAGGGTTTTGATAGGGGGGCGATGGACTTAAGATCAAAACGAATGCACCCACGGAGCGCCGGTAGCACCGCGTTCACGCGGTCTGGACGAGAGCCTTTAGGCTCACGAAACAAGAAAAAGAAGCAAAACTCAAAATTGGACCTCCCACTTCAACAACTTCTCCAAGGATTTCTTTGGGAAAAGTATTTAGCACAAGTTCTCTTGACTTTGGCGTGTTGACATTTTTCAAAAAAAATTGACATGTCTTTACACGTGAGCCTGAAGGCTCTCGTCCGGACCGCGTGAACGCGGTGCTACCGGCGCTTCGTGGGCGCATCCGTTTGATATTTATGACAAGAATAGTGATGTTGGTTTCCGCATATTTTTTTGGGAAAAATGAGGGTACCGCTTGCTTTATTGAAAAACTGGGAATAACTTTATATAAAAACCAAAAGAATGACAAACAAACCCGAGTACACACGCTACTTGCCCCACTATCATCACATAGGTGCTACCTTTTTTGTCACCTACCGTTTAGATGGGTCATTACCCAAATCATTTCTTGATTCCTTGTCCTTATGGTACCATGCTGAATTAAACAAAATTGAAGCACAAGTGCCGTCAAGCGAAAAAGGTAGTGCCATTTACATGCTCCAAAGGGACTACTTTAGAAAATTCGACGCTGCCTTGGATCAATGTTTGTGCGGCCCTACGTTTTTAAAGGATCCTGCTGCCGCGAACAAGGCCATTGAACAACTAACACGTTTTGATGGCGAATTTTATCACCTGAAAGGATATACCATAATGCCCAACCACGTTCATGCACTGATGGATTTTTCTGTCCAGTTGGACCCGAAGGATGGAACCAGTAAAGATGACTATAAAAACCTGGATTACGTCATGAACCGCATAAAAGGCGCCAGTAGCAGGTATATCAATATGGTGCTTGACAGAACTGGAAAGGCTTGCTGGCAGCGAGAATACCATGATCGATATATTCGTGACCATCGGCATTTGCTTGCGTCAGTCGATTATCTAAAACAGAATGTGGTTTCAGCGAGGATATGCAAGCATTGGAAAGAACACCCATTTACTTGGGTCAGCGAGGAGTTTTGGTAGTGCCGCGCCTGATATTCGCTCACTAAGATCAATATGAATGCACCCACGAAGCGCCAGTAGCACCGCGTTTACGCGGTCTGGGCGAAAGCCTTTAGGCTTAAAACAAAATAATGATGTAAAACACGTAAAACCACTTCATACAATTTCCAAAAGCATCATTTTAGAAAACATTTCGTTTAACGACTCCTTGCTTTAGAGCATTGTATCTTCTTAGATAAATCGATAGTTTCTTTATTCGTGAGCCTAAAGGCTCTCGTCCAGACCGCGTAAACGCGGTGCTACCAGCGCTTCGTGGGTGCATTCGTTTTGATGCTAGAGCGCGAATGAGGGCGAGGTGCTACCGGGGCAACACCTCCGCTACGACAAAAATACTCCCAATCACGACGATCATGTCTTCCGCCGCCGCTGCGCGCCGCGCTGCCTTGAGCGCATTGGGCACCGACGAATAAGCGCGCCCGTGAAGGCCAACAGCAGTAGCTTTTTCTTTCAAAACCGCTGCCTCCAAGCCCCTTGGAATATCAGCTTTGGCAAAATAATACTGTGCCGCAGTAGGAAAAAGGTCCAGCACATCTTCAACTGACTTGTCGTTCACAAAGCCTGTTACAATGTGTAACTTTTTGAAATTCAGGGTTTTGATTTTTGCAAAGGTAACTTTCAAGCCAGCCTCATTGTGGGCGCTGTCGCAGAGAATGGTCGGGTTTTGACCGATGATTTCCCAACGCCCGATGAAACGGGTGAGGCTTTTCAAATGCTTTAGTCCATGGCGCAGGGCATGCTCATTTAAATAGGGAATTTGTGGACGCAGCAAATCCCAGGCTTGCAGCGCGGTTACCAGATTTTTTTGTTGGTAAGGCCCGGCAGTTTCCAATTCCAGGTCTTGCAAAAATGGCAGGTCGTTTTTGAAAACATCATATTGGCTGCTTTGGGGGAGCAAGCCCGCTGTATCGGCGGAAGGTTTTTCTGATAACCTAAAAACCTGATCGGCGAAAACGATGGCAGAACCTGTTTCGCCTGCCTTTTTCAAAAAAACCGGTGCGGATTCCGGATGCGTTTCCCCGATTACCACCGGCACCCCGGGCTTGATGATGCCAGCCTTTTCCCCCGCAATCAGGGTCAGGGTATCGCCCAGCATATTCTGATGGTCATAACTGATATTGGTAATCACGCTCAACTGCGGTGTTATGATGTTTGTACTGTCGAGCCGCCCGCCCAAACCTACTTCGATGATGGCAATATCGACTTGTTCGCGTGCAAAATGGTCGAAGGCCATCACGACGCACAACTCGAAGAAAGAGGGTTCTATTTTTTCTATTGTTTTTTTGTTAATTTCAACAAAATCAACTACTTGAGTTTTTGGAATATAATTGCCATTGATCTTGATTCTTTCCCTAAAATCCTTGTAATGCGGGCTGATGTATAAACCCGTTTTGAGTCCAGCTGCCTGACAGATGGCCGCCAACAGGTGGCTCACCGATCCTTTGCCATTGGTTCCTGCAACATGGATGCAGGGGAATTTATGTTGCGGATTGCCCAAATGTTCAGCCAAGGCCAGTGTGTTCGTGAGGTCTTTTTTAAACGCTGCCGGGCCGATGCGCTGAAACATGGGCAATTGAGCGAAGAGGTAATTGAGCGTTTCCCGATAAGTCATGTCGTGTTTGGTCTTATGTTGCAGGCCGTTCATCGTATTGAGGGGCAAAGTTGGGCAAAATTCAAGCTAATTTTTTGGTTTGGCGGCTAGGATTCATCAATTTTGCGCTGCTTTTGGCGCTCAGTCCGTCAGACAACCTCCCATGAAAATAGTTTTGGTTTGTGCTAGTAAAATTCCAGTATCCGCTTATGTCGACAAAGCGCGTATCGTGTGGTGGTTGGGGAAAGAGCTTAGCAAATTGGGGCATGATGTAAGCTTAATGATGACAACGAGCGGCCCCTGCGAATTTGCCAACATATTGGTTTACGATGAAAAAAAACCGCTGGCAGCGCAAATTCCACCGGATACCGACCTGGTCCATTTTCACGACGAGCCACCGGAAGCAATTGAAATACCGCACCTCTTTACCCAGCACGAAAACAGCTCGGTAGCGCGCACTTTCCATCCCAATACAGTGTTTTTGTCGGACAGTCATGCACAAATGCATGGCGGTTCAATGTTCGTTTATCCTGGGCTTGATTTTTCAGAATATGCAGCACCGGAAATGGATTCCAAACGATTATGGTTTCACTTTTTAGGCAATACCTCCCAGCGAAAACGGAATGTGCGCGGTGCCATCGACCTGGCCGCCAAAGTGGATTCCCGTTTGCACGTTATCGGAGGGGCGCGGGTCAATTTTCGGCAAGGGTTTAGCATTTCCCTCAGTCCTCATGCCCGCTTTCACGGCGACCTGAGCCCGGGAGGGCGCGACGCCATATTAAACGCTTCAAAGGGACATGTTTTGCCCATGCTTTGGCACAAACCCTTTAGCCTTGGCGTACTCGAAAGCCTGTATTTTGGTTGCCCCATATTTGGTACGCCGTTTGGGGCTTTGCCGGAAATGCTGGGGAAAAAATGTGTTACAAAAAACGCTGAAGCCACCATGAATGGCACCGTAGATGCCTTCTTCTCCGATTATGGCTGCCTGTCGATCAAAAAAACCGAACTGATAGAAGCCATGAAAAATTCCGGCGATTTTGATCGGATAAGGTGCCATGAGTATGTACAAGATAAATTTTCTGCGCAAAGAATGGCATACCAGTACCTACAGCTCTACGACAAAGTGCTGCAAAACAAACCATTGCACCAGCATGCACCGGTTATGAAAGATCCCGTTGACGACAAGTTGTTGTCTATTACAGCGTAAAAGGTTAATGATGCCTAATGCTACTTACTGGTAGCAAATTCTGTTTTCCCCCGCGCTATCTTTGTGGCTTGCCATTCGCCACATCATGAGAAATACCATCATTCGCCGCGTCATTATATTAGGCGCGTTTGCTATTCTAAGCCTACTTGCCGTACAAACATATTGGGTGCGCCGCACCTGGGATTTGCAGGAAAGAGAATTCAACCGCAAAGCCAATCAGGCACTGCTGGATGCTGCCAACCAACTGGCCGTAATGAGCCCGTTTGACCTGCCAAAGCTAAAACTCGTGGAACAGTTGTCTTCAAACTATTGGGTGGTGAATGTCAATAACGTCTTTGAGGCCAACGACTTGGAGTTCTGCCTCGACAAGGCTTTTGAAACGCAAAGCCTTAAAGAAGATTACGAATACGGGATATTTGACTGTACCAGCGATCAGATGATCAAGGGCAAGTTTGTGAAATATTCCCCTGGCAGCGAAAACAAATTGGGGCTCTCGGCACCATTGCCCAAACACTACGATAGCGAATTTATTTACTATTTCAGCGTACGGTTTGTCGGCAAAACCAGCAATATCCTGAGCACTATGTGGATCGTCAACGCATTCACGGCACTTATGCTCATAACCGTGGCGTTTTTTATCTATTCTATGTTCGTTATCCTGAGGCAAAAACAGTTGTCGGAATTACAGCGGGATTTTATCAACAACATGACCCACGAGTTCAAAACGCCCATCTCTACCATCAACATTTCCACAGACGTGTTCCTGCAACATGACAAAATAAAGGAAGACCCTCGGCTCAACCGATATGCCAACATTATCAAAGAACAAGCGCTTCGCCTCAATACCCAGGTGGAAAAGGTGCTGCAACTCGCCAAAATAGAGCGAGACAACATGGAACTCAACGTGGAGGAAATAGACCTGGCCGCCTTGATTCAAAACATCTCCCCCACGTTGGAAATGAAAATCAGGGACAAGTTGGGCACCTTAACCTTGGCCTTAGAAGCAGAAAACGCCCTTGTACACGCCGACCGGTTGCACCTGACCAATATCCTGCACAACCTAGTAGACAACGGTGTAAAATACTCCACCGATAAGCCGGAAATCCGCATCAGCCTGGAAAATGAGAATGGCAAGCTGCTGTTAACGGTACAAGACAAGGGCATCGGTATTTCCAAAGAGAATCAAAAACGCATTTTCGACAAATTCTACCGCATCCCCACGGGCAATGTACACAACGTGAAAGGTTTTGGCTTGGGTTTATTTTATGTGAAAATGATGTGCAAAGAGCACAAGTGGAAGTTGGGCGTTGATAGTGCGTTGGGGAAGGGAACAACGATTAGGATTGAAATGCCACAAAAGGGCTGAACTATTTTGGCATTTTCTGCGCAGCCCAATCCTTGAATATCTTAATGCCAGCCTTGACAGTACCTTGCGCTGTTGTCCGTTCACCAAAATATGACAATCATGCTAACCGACATCAATCCGAAACTACCCATGCGCAACAAAGCCGTTACTACGGATTATTACGTAAACAAATTGGGCTTTGAAGTATATGGTAACGCAGATTATGATGGGTATTTAATGGTTCAAAAAGAACACGTTCAAATTCATTTTTTTGAATTTCCAGCACTTGATCCCAAGGAGAATTACGGACAAGTTTATATCCGCACGGATGATATTGATGCGCTGTATCAATCATTGCAGGAAAAGAAAGTGGGCTTACATCCCAATGGGCAATTACAGTTGAAGCCATGGGGACAAAAAGAGTTTGCATTGATAGATCCAGACAATAATTTGTTGACTTTTGGGCAGGATGTATAATCATGTCTACTTCACAGGGAAACCCCAATTATCCCCCTAAGTTTGCGCAATCTATTTCCAGTGTTTTCTCCTACCTTGGCTTCATTATGGATATACTTTTCAACACCCTCCTCACCCTCCACATCATCGGTGGTGCAACCGGTCTCATTGCCGGAAGCCTCAATATCGCCAGAAAAAAGGGCGATAAAAATCATCAACTCACCGGAAAGGTGTTCACCTATAGTATGCTGACATCAGGTTTTTCTGCCCTGTTATTAGCCCTGTTACACCCCAATTATTTTTTATTCATCGTTGGAATATTCACCATTTACATGGTCGGGTCTGGACATCGATATCTTTACTTGAAGCTGCTGGCGCAGGAGCAAAAGCCTGCCCTGATCGATTGGGCGCTCACGATCGGGATGTTGGTGTTTGGCCTCGGATTTTTAGGCGTGGGAGCTTATCACCTCATCAAAGGCAATAATTTTGGCCTAGTCTTTCTTGTTTTCGGTTTCCTTGGACTCCGGTTTGTACAGGCAGATATGGGCAATTACCGCGGAAAGCCTAAAGAAAAAAATTACTGGTTGCTGGCCCACCTGCAACGCATGACGGGCGCGTATATCGCCGCAACTACAGCGTTTCTGGTTGTCAACATGAAATATTTGCCCGATGTAATTCCAGGCATTGTATTTTGGCTGCTGCCAACGGTGATTGTCACGCCTTTAATTGTTCGTTGGTCGCGGCAGTACCGTGTCAAATAATCGCATCTTTACAGTCTCTATGACTCCATAAACGCCTTTATGCAAAAGTCTCACCTCTTCTTCGCCCTGCTTGCCCTGCCACTGTTCGCACAAGGCCAAACCCAAACTCTTTCACGCCAACGCGTAGCCTTTACGGCGGCACCGAATGTCTCGTACCTTGCCTCTGAAGGCCCGATAGGTATACAAATGCCGCAACTTGGCTACCACGCCAGGCTCGATGGTGAATGGCGGCTGAATCAAAGGCTGTGGTTGCGTGTAGGTGCTGGTTATACCCTGATGCGCTACAAAACCGATATTGGCCAATTTTTACAGTGGCCGATTCAGGTCATAAGTGGTGTTTATGACACATCAATTCCAGGTGAGTCGCTCATCACCTTGCGTGAGACAAAAATGTTGACCTTGCCGGTAGCCTTGCGCTATTTTATGGATAAAAAACAACGTTTTTATGCCGATTTGGAGTCCGGTGCCGATTTGATCTTTTTGCAATATAATGATGTTTTGCGCCCGCATATTGGTGCTGCCTTGGGGTTCCAATTTGGTGTGGGGCGGCAAAACTGGCTGTTTATACAGCCTTCCTTCCGTTTGGTTTTGGATAATCAAGGCTCTAAAATCTTGAAATCGAACAAGATGTACCCGTATAGTTGTAGTTTGGAAATGGGTTTGCGCCGGGGATTGCGTTAATTTTTTGAAACCTATGAAACCATCAGATAAGCTCCTCATCATAAAGCTGCTACACACCGTAGTATGGCTGTTTTTCGTCAGCATAATATTCTACGTTTTATACTCCGGAATAAGCAACAACATCAACCTATTTACCTGGATATCAATCGGCTTGGTTGTTGGAGAAGGCATTGTGTTGCTTGTTTTTAAAATGTTCTGTCCAATCACTGTTCTGGCTCGGAAGTACTCGGACTCCACCAAAGACAATTTTGATATCTTCTTGCCAAACTGGCTTGCGCTGCATAACAAGGTGATATTTACGTTGATTTTTCTGCTTGGGCTTATATTTGTGTTGGTGAGGGTGGGTAGTAGGTGATCAATTAAAAAGCGGCACCCTGGATGAAAAATTATCGTAGAACAAACAATTACAAAGGCAGCATGAAAAACAAATGGATCATACTCCTTGCATTACCTGTCCTCTTTTCCGCCTGCAAACCTAGCTACCAAAAAGAAGGTGGCCAACACATTATTTTCGACAGGTAGCAAACATATTCACCTGCTCCGCTTCAAAACGGATGCTTTCAGCACCCTTTTTAAAAGCAGATGTTTCAAACAAACGATCCATATCAGCTTCGTTGCGGTGAATCAACTTCCAATCCAACAGGTGATCCATAAATGCTTTTTGCGTGTTTTGCGGATGAAAGTTACCAAAAATCACACGTCCGCCTGGCTTGAGCAATTGGTGGGCGTAATCGCTCAATTTTACAACCAACTGGTCGTTGAAATAATCGATCAGGCCAATGGAGTATATCAGGTCTTGTGGTGGCAAATTAAGTTTTCGGCGGCCCAAGGCCAGGTAAACAAGGTTTTCCTGGTGCAATTCCATCGGTAGTGGAGTGCTGAAAGCTTCCGTTTTATCGGAAACATAGGACAGCGCTTGCGGGTCAATATCTATCAACGTAGCTTTCAATAGAGAAGGATCTTCCAATTGCTCGTACACGTCGAAGAGTTCGCGGGCTGGGCCGCAAGCAAAAATAGTGACGTGTACAGGCTTCCCATTTGCCGCTGCAATGGTGTTGAGAATTTCTTCGGTCAATAGTTTGCGGCGATTTTTGACGGCTTTCGCTAAAGAGGATTCAAGCGCGAAGCGGTCAAGCATTTCTCCGGTGCGGCCATTCCCAATCGCTTTATCGTCATAGATGTTTGCGATGGTAAGGAAGTCGCCGGCATAGCCCCGCGGCTTGGTATAAGAGCGATTGAGAAAATTCGACATCAGGAGGTAGGGCACCAATTCTTGCTGGATCTTATAGCCCATGGCCTCTTTTTCCTGGGCTGTCCCAGGGGCATTGTCACCAAGTTGTTTTTCCAATTCCTGAACCAAGGCGGCGAAACAAGTGACAGTTTGTTGGCAATTCTGCTGAAAAGACGCTTCTTGTTTGCGCGTTTCTGCTTCACGGGTTTTGAATACGGCCACTTTAAATTCGTCCATGGCACGAACCAAAGTTGAATGGCGAACGGTTTCCCGGAAGCATAAAAGATCAAAAGAGCCTTGCTTGTTGAGGGTGGTTGAAGTAGCGAGAGCTTGCGGAGAATTTTTGGTTGCGCCCATGAAAGAGGATTGATTTAGTTTGACACTGCAATGAATAAATGTGGTTTGTTTATTCATGTGTCAGCTTGGCGCATTTTGTACCCAGTAATCGGCTACTTTTTTTTACTACCGCCCACTCTCCTCCACCATCTTCCGCAGCGCCCCATTAAATCCCTCCGCCTTCAACAACTCCTCCAATGAAATATGCGCCCGATACCGCCAGTAATGCTTCGGGTTGGCGGGCACATTAATACGCTCGTCCTGCGGGTTCTCGCGGCGGAGTTGCGCGTCCATGCCCAGCAGGTCTTGCAATTGGAAAATGGCCCACATGGCGGGCGAATGAAAATGTTGGGACAGTATTTCACGCACAATCCAGGGCTCACAGAAAAAGGGTGCTGGCCCCTGCTGTGCCAATATTTCCCTGAAAAAACGCTGGGTAAGGTTCAGGTCTTCTTCCCACCAGCCGCGCAGCACACTCATGTCGTGGGTACCCGGGGTGATCACGCTGAGGTAGGGCGCATCTTTGGGATTCAGGAATGCAGTGCCGGGCGCCTTGGGCATCCGCTGTATTTCAAGGCTGAGCAGGCCCAGTGCGCTCATGACACCCGGCACGCAGGCAGGCACAAGGCCGAGGTCTTCCCCACAAATCAGCATGTTGGTGGAGCGTTTGAGTGCAGGCAGTTTTTCCATCGCCTGCGTTTCCCAAAAATCGTCTTGCCGGCGGTAAAAATAGTCGACATACAAAGCCTTTAACCTGTCTTTTACGTCATAAGGCAACTGCTGGAACGAGGATGTTTTTTCCATATCAAAACGGAAAGCGCCTTCCCAGGCTGCTTTGGCGGGAGCGGGTGGCCCCAGCAAAATCACATTCGCGATCAAGTCAAATAAGCCTTGTTTCAACTGGGCGTGGTTGTGGTGTGGTTTTTGCGTCTCAAAATAGGCTTCCACTTTGCGCTGATCATCGAATGCAGGCAACAGGTCAAATTGGCCATCTTTACGAGCCCGTACGCAGTGTTGTAACACCCAGCCCGCGTTTTCCTGAAATATTTTCCCCAACACCTCCGCAGTAATATAGGGCTTGCACAACCGCTCAAAACTGAAACCAACGCCTTGTTCCCGCAATTCCGTTTCTGTAACCGGTATCGCGGGCAAAAACTGGCCTAAAATACCCTCTACCGCATCCAGCGGAATACTCCAGATGCGGAAAAAGCCCAAAATATGGTCGATGCGGAAAGCGTCGAAGTAATAGCTCATTTGCGCAAAGCGTTGCTTCCACCAGGCAAAACCGTCAGCTTGCATACGCGCCCAATCGTAGGTGGGGAAACCCCAGTTCTGGCCCTTTTCGGCAAAGGGGTCGGGTGGAGCACCCGCTTGGGTGTTCATGTTGTACAGCTCCGGTGATACCCAGGCATCGGTAGAATGGCGGTAAATGCCAATGGGCAAATCGCCCTTGAGCGCCAGCCCCAAGGTATGGGCATAATCAACTGCGGCTTTTAATTGCAGGTGCAAATGCCATTGAACGAACAAATGGAGCGCAATTTGGTCGTAAAACTTGCTCTTTGGCGCAATCAGTTCTTGGATTTCAGCGGCATTGTAGTGCGCATATTTCGGCCACTGGCTGCAATCAGCGCTGCCGTTGGTATCGCGCAGCCAGCAAAACACCGCATAATCATCCAACCAGTGTTTGTTGCTTTGATAATACGCCTTCCAATCGGCATCCTGCTGCCATTCCGCTTTTTTTAGGTCGTACAATTGCCGGATAATATCCCATTTCATACGCAGCACGCCCTCGTAATCAATGGCTTCAAGCGCATTGAGTTGTTTTTTCGTTTTTTCGTAAGGCTTCAAAAGGGCAGCGTGTTTTTTGCCCGCCAACTGCGCTACATTCAAATAAATGGGGTGCAAGGCAAACACGGAAACGGGAGCATAGGGGTACGAATCCATCCAGGTATGCGTGGAGGTCGTATCGTTGATGGGCAGCAGTTGAATCATTTTCATGCCGACTGCTTTGGCCCAATCGGCCAGCAAGGGCAGGTCATTAAATTCTCCGATGCCCCAGCTGTTGTTGCTGCGCAGGCTGAATACGGGTATGGACACCCCCGCGCCGCGCCAGGTATTATGCGGTATGCGAAGGAAACCATCGTGCGCCACCCCGGAAAGCCCTTTCGAAGTGGTCGGTGTATGCATCAATGTGCGGTTGCTGCCTTCTTCAAAACCCATGAACCGCTGTGCCTTGGTATCCCAGACGCCATATTTATAGCCCAAGGGAAAATGCTCGCCCGCCAAATTGAGGCGAATATGCCACCAGTTGCCCTCTTTTTCCAACAATAATGGCGCTGCGGTATCCCAATGACGCAAGGCTTTGCCGTGACCAACCAGGCAGACGACTTCATTGGGTTTGAGCAAAGGTGCCTTTACACGAAAAAGAAAATCACCGGTAGTGCTGGCACTTTTCTTGGAAGCGGGTGTTGATGGATTCAAGTGAAAAGGCTGGGTGAAAAACACGTTTTCTACCGCCTCCATGGGGTTCCAGGCATCAAAAAGCTGGAGGTAATCGCTGTGGCAATCGCCTAGGTCAAGTTCGCGCTCGCTTTCCCATTCCGCGGTTATGGTATCATCACTGGACTGGAAATGGTATTGCCAGCGCAGTTTTTTTGTTTTCTTCGGGTCAATGTCAAAAGCACCTTCCCAAAGGTCGTCATTGAGGTATTCCAATGCCTGAAGCGGCTGGTCGTTGACCTTGATAAAAAGGGACTCGCCAAATTTGGTGTGATACCGGATGTAGGCTTGGACTTGCATTTACAGTGATGAGTTAGGAGAGATGAGTTATGAGTGGCAAAAGTAAAAAGTCATTGGTGCCGTGTTACCTTTGGCGCGATCTGATTTTAACAAAATTTATTTTTATTCAACTTATGGAGCAAACCAGTACTGCCGCACCCAAGCGCCTTTCCCTGATGACAGCGATTTTCGTTGTATCGGGGAGCATGATTGGCTCAGGTATTTTCATCGTGAGTGCCGATATGAGCCGATTGTTGGGCAGCCCGTTTTTGCTGTTGCTTGCATGGTTGATAACCGGGGTAATGACCCTGATTGCGGCCCTTTCTTACGGGGAATTAGCGGGAATGTTCCCAAAATCGGGTGGACAATACCAGTATTTGAAGGAATCTTATGGTGAAATGGTGGCTTTCCTGTTTGGTTGGGCCATGTTCGCGGTGATTCAATGCGGTACCATTGCGGCGGTGGCAGTGGCTTTTGCCAAGTTTACCGGGGTGCTGGTGCCGGAGCTTGGGCCCAATAACATATTGGCAGATCTGGGCTTCGTGCGCATTTCTGCCGCTCAATTATTTGCCATTGCGTCCTTGTTGGTGCTTACCTGGCTCAATACCCGAGGGCTTCAAACAGGTGCGTTTATCCAAAATGTACTGACCATTACCAAAGCCATTTCGCTGGGTGTGCTCATCCTGCTGGGCATTTTTGTGTTTCGGAATGCCGAAGTGGTGGCGCTCAACTTCAATAATTTCTTTTCCAATATCACCTCGCCGGGCCCTATTGGCTTTGCGGCCATTAGTTCTGCCATTGGCGTGGCCATGGTGGGCTCCTTGTTTTCCAGCGATTCCTGGAACAACGTGACCTTTATAGCTGGCGAAATTGAAAACCCAAAGCGGAACGTGCCACTGGCCCTGGCCATTGGCGTAATCTCCGTGACCATATTATACCTGCTGGCCAATATCAGCTACTTGTGTGTGCTGCCGCTGTGGGGCGATGAAAACAGTACCGATGTATTGGCCAATGGCATTCAACACGCCACCCAAGACCGCGTGGGCACTGCCGCCCTGACGGCGATGCTGGGCGGCGTTGGCGCCATTCTGATGGCCGTGATGATTATGATATCCACCTTTGGTTGCAATAACGGCCTCATTTTGGCGGGGGCAAGGGTGTACCATTCTATGGCTAGCGACGGCTTGTTTTTCGAAAAAATGAAAAAGCTTAATGCCAATGGAGTCCCTGGCTTTGCACTTTGGGTGCAATTTACCTGGTGTTCTGTCCTTTGCCTTTCCGGTAAATACGGTGATTTGCTCGATTATGTAATGTTTGCCGTCGTACTGTTTTACATACTGACAGTCGTGGGTATTTTCATACTTAGAAAAAAACGCCCGGAACTGGAAAGGCCCTATAAAGCCTTTGGGTATCCCTATTTGCCGATACTTTACATCATTTTGGCGGGTTGGTTTACTGTGAACCTGCTTTTCACCAAACCGCAGTTTACGGTGCCTGGGCTGATAATAGTGGGCATTGGCGTACCCCTTTATTTCTGGGCAAAAGCGCGTCGGAAATAATTTAAGCAGAAAAAAAAGATATTTTTCAGTACAACTTGGAAAAGTGCTGGTTGAAAATGTACCTTTGCGGGCATTTTTAGCATAAGGTATCATTTTAGCATACAACACGATGGAAATCATAGCATTGCAAGCACACCGGAAAGAAGCTTCCGGCAAAGTTGAATCAAAAAAAATCCGCCGCAACGGACAAGTGCCTGCGGTGATGTATAAAAGTGGTGGTGGAGAAGCCATCCATTTTAACCTGGATGCGCCGGATCTGCGCCCATTGGTGTTTACGCCCAAGTTTAAAATGGCGGAAATCACCCTTGACGGCAAGGTACACAGGGGTATCGTAAAGGATATTCAGTTCCACCCGGTAACTGAAGCCGTGATGCACCTTGACTTTCTGGAGCTCGTTCCAGGCGTTAAGTTCAAAGCTTCCGTACCTGTTCGCTTCATTGGAACCTCCAAAGGTGTAAGAGAAGGCGGCAAGTTTATGGCCAAAATGCGCAATGTCACCGTCATGACAACGCCAGAAAAGGCTGTAGACGAAGTTTCTGCTGATATCACGACCATGGAATTGGGTTCTACCATTCGTGTGCGCGATATTATTGTACCAAATGGTGTGGAAATCATGAATACGCCAGCGGTGCCGATCGCTTCTATTGAAGTTCCACGTGCATTGAAAGCGAAATAATCAGCTTTCTGATTGAATAATATTGGCGGGGTTTTGTTCCGCTATTTCTTTCTATAGATATGAGTCGTTCCGAGTGTTCGGGATGACTCATATTTTTTTACCCCCCCCCGTCGAAAATCGGCTTCACCTTTAAAGAATCAATGGGCAGCACGGTTGGCGGTTGCTGGGGCCTAAAAGGCTTGAGCCGGGATAGCGAATCTTGCAACGATGCCTGTGCTTCTGCCAGCAACAACGAATCAACCTGCTTTTCAGCTTTCGCGAGCAAACTTTGATGACAAGTTTCTATTTTCTTTTTCTTAAAATCCTCCACCCTTTCGCTTACTTTTTCTGCAATAAGATTGCTCTTGTCTTCGGCACATCCTGGCATGCCTAAACATACTATCAAGCAAAGTAACCCATGCCGGCAGCGAACCAAATTTACAGGTGAATACTGGAAAATCAACGGTGACATATTTAGGCAAACAAGATAGAATTGATAAGTATCGTTTTTTTGATGCGTAAAAGTATTCCAAAAGAAGCAACTTCAGGTGAATAACAATATGTTGTCGAGCGTTTTGAAAATAATTTCCCTTTGCCCACATTTTTTTCACTTTAGCTATTGCAAATATCAGAAGGTGCCGTATCTTTGTTCCATCAGGAAGGTAATAAACATCTAAAGTTTAGGTTAAATTTTCTGCCTGTTATTCAAATTGCACGTACTCGCTCTTTAGCGTTTTACATAAGAAGTTTTCATTTGGTTTTTTGGGGTTATACAGGGTGCTACCAGTTTCTGGTCAGTGCCCTGTTTTTTTCACGAAGTTTTGAAAACCCAAACCAATACCGTACCTTTGTGGCGCATTTAAGGATATGCCAACGAAAGAGGGAACCACAGGTTCCCTCTTTCGTTTATAAGTACCTCACAATCAATGGAATTAACCGAACGCATCCAGCAATTACTGCTAGAAAAATATAGCACGGACGAAGCATTCGCTGATTGCTTTACCGTGGATATTGAATTAAAGCCCGGCCAAAAGCTCTATGTATTCATTGACAGCGACAGTGGCTTCACCTTTGAACGTTGCCAAAAAATCAGTCGTTTTTTGGAAAGCCACCTGGATGTCAATGGCTGGTTGGGCGAAAAATACCTGCTCGAAGTGAGCAGCCCAGGCATCGACAGGCCACTAAAGTTTCCGAGGCAGTATTTAAAGAATGTTGGCAGAAACCTGTTGGTCACCTTGAAAGATAAAACCCAGCAATCCGGTGCCATCAAAGAATCTGACGAACTTCAGGTAGTATTGGTCAATACGGTTATAGAACGCGAAGGGAAAAAGAAAAAAGAAGTAATCGTAGAAACGCCGATTCCTTACGATCAAATACAAAAAGCCGTCATTAAACTTGGCTTTTAATACGCACACACAAACAATTATAAATCAAATACATAAAGAATGGTCAATCTAGTTGATGTATTCTCCGAGTTTAAATCCGGGAAAAACATAGACCGCCCCACCATGGTGCGGGTATTGGAAGACGTTTTTCGCACCCTGATCAAAAAAAAGTACGGCACCGACGAGAATTTTGACGTGATCGTCAACACCAGTACGGGTGACCTGGAAATTTGGCGCGTCCGTGAAGTGGTGCCCGATGGTGAGGTCACCAACGAGCTTGCCCAGGTAAGTGTTTCCGAAGCGCATGGTATTGATGAAAGTGTCGACATAGCCGATGAGTGCTACGAACAACTTTCTATAGATGATTTTGGCCGCCGTGCCATCATGGCCGCCCGCCAGACCCTGGTCTCCCGGATCATGGAACTGGAAAAAGACGAAATTTTCCGCAAATATTCCGAGCGTGTAGGAGAAGTGATTATAGGCGAAGTCAACCAGATCATGAAGCGCGAAATCCTGATCCTCGACGATGCCACCGGCAACGAACTGATATTACCCCGAACAGAAATGATCCGTGGTGATTACTACCGGAAAGGTGACGTGGTGAAAGGCATCATCGGTAAAGTGGAAATGCGCAACAACGTACCATTTATTATGGTAAGCCGCACCGAACCAGGCTTCCTGGCGAAACTGTTGGAAGCTGAAGTGCCTGAAATTGAAGACGGCGTTATCGAAATTAAAAACATCGTGCGACTCCCTGGCGAGCGCGCCAAAGTGGCCGTGGAAAGCCACGACGAGCGCATCGACCCCGTGGGTGCCTGCGTGGGCATGAAGGGCAGCCGTATTCACGGCATCGTCCGCGAGCTGCGCAACGAAAACATAGACATTATCAACTACACCACCAACCTGCCGCTGTACCTGCAACGAAGCCTTACACCAGCAAAGATCACCACCATCGACATCGACCACGAGCGCAAACGCGCTGCTGTGTACCTCGATGCCGACCAGGTGAGCCTTGCCATCGGCAAATCGGGCAGCAACATCAAGCTTGCTACGAAGCTGACAGGTTATGAAATTGACGTGTACCGCAACCAAGCAGAATACGAAGTAGACGACGTTGATCTCGACGAATTCAGCGATGCTATCGAGCCTTGGGTTATTGAAGCATTTAAGAACATCGGTTGCGACACAGCGCGGCAGGTGCTCGAACTCAATGTGGACGAACTCGTGCGCCGTACCGACCTGGAAGAAGAGACCATCAAAGATGTGTTCCGTATCCTGGCGGAAGAATTTGAGGAGGAGAAATAAGCGGCAACTTACAGACGGTGTTTACAATTCCCTGTCATTTTTTATGTACTTTTGCGGCGCATTACGTAACATTTAAACATTAAGGCTTTCTAAAATTTGCATTTTCGGCGGAGATTTTTGCGTTTGCCCGCTAACGCGCAATAAATAAACCATTTCAATTAAGCAGGAAAAAATACTGCATGGCAATTAAACTTATCAAGGTAGCAAAGGAATTGAATGTCGGACTTCACACCATCGTGGAGACCCTACACAGCAAGGGCTTTCCCGATGTGGAGGACAAACCGACGGCTGATATAAGCGACGAAATGTTGCTTGTGCTGCAGAAGGAGTTCCAAAAAGACCTCGCTATCAAAAAGGAGGCGGACAAGCTAGCCCGTCCCGTCCTGAAAAAAGACACCCCACCCCCGCCAACACCTGCCCCGCCACCAGCACCGCGCCCTTCATTGTTGCCACCACGAGAGCCGGTTGCACCAGTGGAAGCGCCTGCACCAGCACAGAGCAAAGAAGAAACGCCTTACTCCGCGCCACGAGAGCGCCAGGCCCTGCGTGTTGTAGGAAAAATTGATTTGGAAAGGCCTAAGCCTACGCCGCCACCAGCACCGGAGGCACCTAAGAAGCCTGAGCCAGCACCGGAATTTAAAAAAGCACCGGGTGCCGTTGAAAGGCAGGAAAGACCAGAAAGGCCAGCGCCACCAAGACCAGAAAATCCGCCAGTCAAGGCACCCGTTGCAGCAGTGCCGCCGCCAGCAGCCGTAACGCCGCCAAAACCAGAAAATCCGGTTGTAGACGAGCTTATTCGTGCCGATGCACCTACCCTGCGTGGATTGAAAATCCTGGGCAAAATTAGCCTGGAGAAACCCAAACCTGCCGAAAGCAGCGCCAACCGCAACGCAGGTCGCAGCGGTCGCGGCGGGCAAGGCCAAGGTGGTAACCGCAACACTGGCCCTGGCAACAAACCTTTAGGCCCTGGCAGCAAACCAGCAGGTACTGGCAACAAACCAGCAGGCGCCGTTGGTGACGACAGCGCCGATCGCCGCAAACGCAAAAGAAGGAAAGTACAAACGCCTGTCACCGCTGAATCCCTGCAAAAATCCATCGCCAGCAACCAGGGCGAGAAAAAAGGCAGGGGACGCACCGACGGCGCGAAAGAGGTGTCTCAAAAAGACATCGAAAACCAGATCAAACAAACCATGGCCCGCCTGGGCGCCGGTGCCAGCCGCAAACGCCAGAAAATTCGCCGCGACAAACGTGATGTGATGCGCGACCGCGCTGAAAAGGCCGAAATGGCCCGCTCAGAAAGCGATAAAATACTACAGGTTACGGAGTTTATCTCCGTTTCAGACTTGGCATCGCTCATGGATGTACGTCCAGCCGATGTCATCAAAGCTTGTATGACTTTGGGCATCTTCGTATCCATCAACCAACGCCTCGATGCGGAAATCATCGAAGTTGTGGCCAGTGAATTTGACTTTGAAGTCGCCTTTATCTCTGCAGAAGAACAGGTTGAGGTAGAGGAGGAAGTCATGGACGATCCCAAGGATTTGAAACCACGGCAGCCGATTGTTACTGTCATGGGTCACGTCGACCACGGTAAAACGTCCCTGCTCGACTATATCCGTTCGGCCAACGTGGCCAGCGGTGAGGCCGGCGGTATCACCCAGCATATCGGCGCGTATGAAGTATTGGTAGGCGACGAAGACCACAAAATCACCTTCCTGGATACACCCGGTCACGAAGCCTTTACGGCCATGCGTGCACGTGGCGCCAAGGTGACCGACATTGCCATCATTGTGATCGCTGCCGACGACAGTATCATGCCGCAAACCAAAGAGGCTATCAGCCACGCGCAAGCGGCAAATGTGCCCATTATATTTGCCATCAACAAAATAGACAAGGACGGCGCCGACCCAGAACGCATCAAAAACGAGCTGGCGCAAATGAACCTGCTTGTTGAAGATTGGGGTGGTAAGTTCCAAAGCCAGGATATTTCAGCCAAGAAAGGCCAAAACGTGGACAAGCTCCTCGAAAAAGTACTGCTGGAAGCTGAACTGTTACAACTACAAGCCAATCCAAAACGCCGTGCCGTGGGTACAGTATTGGAAGCATCGCTTGAAAAAGGACTTGGCTATGTCGCCAAGGTGCTGATCGAAAACGGCACCATCAAAAATGGCGACCCGATCATCGCAGGCGAACATGCTGGCCGTGTAAAAGCCCTCTTTAACGAGCGCGGCCAAAAGGTGAAAAGTGCAGGCCCCGCACAACCGGTTATGGTATTGGGCTTGCCTGGTGCCCCACAAGCGGGTGAAACCCTCAAAGTAACTGCCTCCGAAAGCGAAGCCAAGGAAATCGCCAGCAAGCGCGGACAAATTATCCGCGAGCAATCGAACCGCGCCAACAAACGTATCTCGCTCGACGAGATCGGTCGCCGTCTGGCATTGGGCAACTTTAAAGAGCTCAACCTCATCGTCAAAGGCGACGTGGATGGTTCTATCGAGGCCCTTACCGACTCGCTCATCAAACTGTCTATGGAGAAAATCCAGGTCAATGTGATCCACAAAGCCGTGGGACAGATCGTCGACAGCGACGTGATGCTCGCTTCGGCTTCCGATGCCATCATCATTGGTTTCCAGGTGCGTCCGTCTGTAACAGCGCGCAAACTGTCCGAGAAAGAAGGCGTGGAGATCAAACTCTACTCCATAATCTACGAGGCCATCGAAGAGATCAAGGCGGCCATGGAAGGCATGTTGGAGCCCACGAAAGTGGAGGAGATCATGGGCCAAACCGAAGTTCGGGAAGTGTACAAAATCTCGAAAGTCGGTACAGTCGCCGGTTGTGTGGTACAAGAAGGCAAAATCAGCCGTAACCACTTCATCCGCATCATCCGCGATGGTATTGTGGTGTACCCAGCCGACTCGAACAAGAATGCCGAGCTATCTTCGCTCAAACGTTTCAAAGACGACGCGAAAGAGGTCAAAAATGGCATGGAATGCGGTATCACCATCAAGAACTTCAACGATATCAAGGCCGGCGACGTGATTGAATCGTATGTGGTGAATGAGGTGAAGACCAAGTTGAATTGAGTGATGAGTGATGAGTGATGAGTGTGGATATGCCTAATAAATTTGATTATTTGATATGCACCCCGCGTTGAGTTTTGCTCGGCGCGGGGTGTTTTTTTGTCGGACGCCCTTGCTTTTTATTGAAATTCTGTTTAAATTTGTAGAAAATTCCTCCACATGATTGAAGTAGCCACGAATACCCAATCGGCCTACGAAACCGAACGAAACAAACCAATGCCCTCATTGAACCACAGCCTTATTCAAATGAATCTCGGCACAGAACTCAGGAATCGCTACAAAAAAGTGTATTCCATTGCTTCAGAGCTAAGCCTTGACCTTTCTAATTGGTCTTCGGTGCCGGATATCTGCATCTTCCCCAAAACTGCCCTGGATTTGCAGAATGATGTAATCGCCATGACAATGCCGCCGCTTTGCGCCATCGAAATCCCTGCTTCCACTCAGCCACTTTATGATGTTGTCTCCCAAACCCGCGCATATTTTAGTCACGGGGTTAGCTCATGTTGGATTGTAATGCTGCCGCTTGACCATATATATGTTTTTAGTGCGCCCGATGAATATGAAATTTACCGATCCAACCAAACGCTGGTGGACGCGGTGCTGGATATTTCAATTCCGTTGAAGGAGGTGTTTGAGTAGTATCCCAGAAGAAATTTCGAATTTCACACAAATACGTGCCTTCCCAAGAGAGCGTGTCATTCCGAGCAAAGCGAGGAACCTGAGGAATAGCAATGCCAAATGTCAGGTTCCTCGCTGCGCTCGGAATGACACGTTGTGTTTAGTATAACACGTATTTGCTTGGTATTGACGCATCCGCTTGTAAGGAAGGGATACCCATTCCCTTGCGCTGATGCCCCAATATTTGAAGCCCCCGCCCCTGATATGTTAAAGAACCAGCCTAAACATTGACATTCCAAAAAACCGACTACTTTTGTTCTGAGCAATTGCCAAGGGTCCTTCCCTGCGCAGGGGCAGGGGCTCTGCTTTTTTAATCCATTATTGCGTGGTAAAATCCAGTTTTATCGCCTACCCATATTCGCTTCAAGTATCTCATATTTTATGGCTATCTCCGAAAAGTTTTGTCAACTGACTCCAGTTGGCACTTGAAACTTATTCCTTTTTACCAACCAATTTATTAAACATGAAAAACACAAATTTCTATTTATTTGGTGCTTTTGAGCGCTGTAACTGGCAAAATGCCCCGAGCTTTCCTGCCGGGGGGGGCAAAGCCCCGTTTTTACTTATTTATCAATTGATATTTATGATGACCTGCTTTTGGCCTGACATTGTTGTGGGGCAGAACGGCGGGCCGGGGAGTTCCTGGCAAAGCTCCATTAATTTCAATGGTGTAAGCGCCCCGGGCACGGAAGATACTTGGGCATTTGATGCCAAAGAGGCCGACGGCGGAGAGTTTGTCATAGTGGGCTATGTAGAAGTTGATGGCACGTCATCCCAAGGCTGCGAGGGCATTCACAATGACAATAACAGGATACCTGGTTATGCTGTTGTGGATAAAACAGGGAACCTGATCGCCTCAGCCTATTTCCAGAGTGACCCTGGTACTTCTCAGAAAGGCCCTGGGGTATTCAATCAAGTAGTGAAGGTTTCGGATGGGTTTATACTTGCCGGACACCAACGGCGCGAAACCTCGAACAACCCTTGTGATCAGGATAATGGCTATATCCTGTTGGTCAAACTAAACAATGATTTCCAGCAAGTTTGGGCAGTGCGGTACAGCTTGCCTGAAGCAACGGGTTCACATTATGTCACAACCGCTGGGATTTTTAAAACACCAAACAATGAGGATAAAATCATGGTCAGCGGAAGGTGTGGTGATGGTTTTATTGCCCTGTTTGACGCTGATGGAACCCACTTTTTACATCGATTTATCGCAGACCTGGTGCCGAATATGGAGAATGGCCTGATAAACGAGATAAAAATGGTTCCGGAGAATGACCCTACGCATGTGATCTTTGTGGGCTTCAGGTATCTTACCGATCAGGTGATAAATATGTCCCCCGGCTTGAAAAACAGCTCAGGGGTGGTCGTCGGCGGCATACATTCCCTAGAAGATTTTGATGCCTTTGTCGGCAGTATCCCGATTGCCAAACTGCTCGATCCAAACGCGCCAAACCCTGGATTTGTGAACTATTACAATTCTGAACAGGGTTTCAACGCCACCAATACGAACATGGCGATTATACCACAGTATCCGATAGAGTGTCCCGGTCAATACGGCCCAGTCACCCCTGGAAAGAGCCTGGATTGTGTTTCGCCTGCTGTGAACGGGTACCTTTCCGACAACTCCCGCGATGAAGGTCGAAGCCTTGTTCAAATTGGCGATTACATTTATGCCGCCATTGAAATGGACATAATATTGATGACTGCGGGCAAATATGTCGGCATGCACTATTCAGAGCCAAATGGCGATCCTGGGGCAGGTATCGATTTGTCGCCATGTATGGGGCACAAATCCGATGAATACAAGGATGCCTACATCTACATATTAAAGATCAATGCGACGACCGGCGACCTTGTTGATGCGAGAAATGTTGCGCATTTCAGCGGGGGCGATTTTACCGCGACCCTTATTGAAGACCGTACTGACAACAATATAGTATTGGCGGGTACTACGGCAGACAAAAATATCTGCGGCTTGCCCGATGCAGAAGGCGCAGAATCAAATATGCTGATAAAGATTGATGCCGGAGACTTGAGCACCATCTGGAAAGAGCATTATTTGGTAGATGGCGCGGATATTGAAGGCACCTGTGCTTTTGGCCTTATTCAGACTTCGGATAACGGATTTGTCATCATCGGGAACCAGGAAACAGAAAATGGGGATGAAACCTTTAACCTGATTCATTTTGCATCCGAATGTCAATCCAATCCTTCCTTTTTCGACCTGAATGGTGATTATAGCGTCAATTTACAGCAAGAAATCTGGTCGACTGCCAACAAGCCCAACCCCTACAGGGTAAATGGGAACATCATCATCCCCAATGGGAACCAGTTGATCATCAACGGCATCACGGTGGAGTTCGCGAGCACAAAAAACAAAATTGACAATGCCAAAAGCGGCATCACCGTTATGGCTGGCGGTAACTTGACCCTGCGCAATACCGCAGTCCTGAAGGGCCTCAATTGCGGCAGCGAACAAATGTGGGACGGCATCGTGGCTTTGGGGATCACCCACCTGTCACAGTTACCCCAATTCCAGGCACACGTTTATGTCTCGCAGAATTCCCGCATAGAAAATGCCATGCGTGGCACCGTATTGGGAGATGCTGGCTGGACAACGGAAGAAGGAAGTACTTCGGTCAACGGTACGGTCGGCACCGTGAGCTACCAAAATTATTATGAAACCTATACCCAGGGCGGGGGCCATTTGGAGGCCAGCAGCTCCTTTTATCGCAATTGCGGGAAGGGCGTCGTATGGAATCCCTACGGAAAGGTTTCCAATCTTAGCAAGCTCACAAACGTTACTTTTGAATGCACGGGTGCCTTGGCTGACCCGGACTACCGATCATTTTTCACGGCCCTCGGCGAGCCTGTCAACACAGAAACGTTTTGCGAGATTCAATCGAACAGGGGCATTAGTTTCAGGGATTGCAAGTTTTTGAACACAGGCAGCAATTATCTCAACCCCCGCAACAAGCCCTCCGGCATCCTCAGCATGGACGGGCATTTTCAGACCAGCGGAGCGGCCACCCTGTTTCAAAACCTGTACATTGGCATCAACGCCAGCGGCATTGCCTCCGGGATACCTTCTGCCATCTCGGTGAAAGACGCAAATTTTGACAACTGCTACCAAAGCACCAATTTGATCGGCACGATGGGATCCCAGGTTGAAGATTGCGCCTATACCGCCATGCCCAACAACGCTACCGTTCTCGATGGCGATGCCAGCGGCATTTTTTGCGCCAAATCCAGCGGGTATGCCCTCAAAAGCAACCACCTCTACGGCAATGACGACAATTATGGCATCATTGCCAGGTTGTCGGGCGACAACGGTGCCCAAATAGAAGGCAATACCCTGACTGATTTTCTGAAACTGGCCAACCTTTTTGAATTCAACAACTCCAACCTGCAGACCCATTGCAATACCTATCAGGGGGCTGTGGGAGATGCTTCCTGGGATGTAAGGGGAGCTTTGGCGAATCAAATAAACCCATTTGATGCAAGTTACTTCCCAGACAACAAGTTTTTATGGGATTGCGGCGGGCCGCTGCTGGATATCCGCAGTACGCCTTCGTTTTCTTATTATGAAAGGCTGCAGACCGCGCAAAACAGCGGCTCTATTTTGCTTTGTTATTCGCCAACGGTTACTCGAATTCAAGGGAATCTCCAATCGACCACTCCAAATTGTCTGATTGAAGAAGCTTGTCCCAATCCGCCGTATTGCGGTGATTTGACAAACACCTATAACAATTCTGGCCATTCGTTGCCCTATCGCAATGACCTGCTCCATGCTTATATCCGTATGTCGCCCGGCGTGGTTTCCGATTCCCTTTATTTACCCGGCATTTCACGCGCCGTTACTTTATTGGCGAGCAGGAACCAACAAGCGGACAAACAGGTGTTGACAGCGACCTATACAGCCCTCGAAGATTATACAATGGCCCAACAATACCTTCAGCAATTGCCCGTGGCTACACCAGAAATGCAGGATTTTGTCCAATTTTATTCGGTGCTGATCAACGCCGGATTGGCCGGACGCGATGCCTATCACCTCACCCCATCAGAATTCGGCCTGCTTGCCCCTCTAATGGCAAACAATAGCGCGGTTTCGGATCAGGTGAAGGTGCTCGATCACCTTTTGAACGGGGTCTACCATCCGCTTTCTGTCGAACTTAATACAGCTGGCAGACCAGATGATAGAACTGCTGAAATCGTTGATCCTCATTTGGTCGATAGGATGGTTGTGATGCCCAATCCATTTTCTGACGAAATAAGATTTGTTGCCCCTGTTGATAAGAAAATCACCTCAATATGTATGATGGACATCTCTGGCAGGAGCTTGGTAAGCCAAAAGTATGAACTTGGAGAAGCAATTGTTTTGCTTCATGCAGGTTCAATGTCCGAAGGAGTACTTTTCTATACATGTCAATTGTCTGATGGACAAACCATGCATGGGAAAGTAATTCACAGTGGAAAAAAATAAGGCATGCGCGGATTTTTGACACTGGCGCTGCTCACCCAGGTTTGGGTGGGCAGCGCCCAGGTCTATTTTAACATACAGATAGACTGGGAGCATGATTATGAATACCTGGGCGGTGTTGTAACATTTGGTGACTCAAACAACTTGCTGGTAGCAGGAGGCAATTCTGGATTAACTACCTATATTGACCACTTCCTCGTTTCAAGACTCAAAAATTCAGGAGAAGGAGATTGGAAAAAATCTTTTTTACCCTACCCAAACGCATCAGGAAACACTTCAAACTTATTAAAAATAGATGAAAAATATTCCATGATCCAAGGAAATGCAGCTGTTATGAACGCTTCTGACGACTATAATTCCCAGATATTTTTGATAAAAATAAGCAATGATATTGGCGACACAGTATTTATTAAAGAATATGGAGAAGAGGCAATAGAAGATGTTGGGTCAAGGCTGATTGCAACGCAGGATATGGGTTATGCACTTATTGGATGGAAGTTCCCTGTAAATATTTCACAACGCTCCAAGCTTATGCTGCTCAAGACCGACAGCCTTGGCAACCAACAATTCCGAAAAGAATTCACGACGGACACCACTAAAGACCATTATGCCTATTCGCTGGTACAAACCCAGGATGGGGGGTATTTGATTTTTGGCTTGCGCGCTTACTTTGGCAATTATCTCGGAGGCTTGCTCACAGCCCACAAGAACGACATGGTGCTGCTCAAAACCGACGCACAAGGCAACCAGCAATGGGTAAAAGTTTATCCGCCTTGGGAATGGAAGCAGATTTTGTTTTATGGGCTGGATATACAGGAATTGAGCAACGGGGATTTTATCACTATGGGTGTGAAAAGCTATGCAATTTTTGAGCCGGGCAATACCTACACTGGGAAATACTTTTTGGCGCGATTCAACCCCGAGGGAGAGTTTGTTGATTCAATAACACTCCTTAATAGTTACTATTTTTTTAAAGTAAACCGCCTTAAGCCCTCCTCCGACGGAAATTTTTGGGCCATCGGCGCAGAAAAGGACTCACAAAACCTGGCCCAAACCGGCCTTATCATGAAAATCACCCCCAACCTCGAAGTCTTGTGGAAGCGGGAGTACCGGGTCAGCCCGCCGGAATCATTATATCATGAAATGTTCAATGAAGGGGTGGAAATGCCCGATCATGGCTTTGTGCTTTGCGGTACAGCATTTGGCCCCTTGGAGGACAGCACGAACCAAAACGGCTGGGTGATCCGCGTGGATTCCCTCGGCTGCCTGGAGCCGGGCTGCAATTTCAGCAGTGCAGCACCGGAACCGCCGGGCGAAGCACCGGATATTGGCATCACGCTCTCGCCCAACCCCACGAGCGGCATCCTGCACTTAGCCCTCACGCGCGCTGGCGATGTGCTGCTCGGCGTGCGGGTGTTCGACCTACAGGGGCGGGTGCTGAGCGACGTGCAATACCTGCGCAGCGCGGGCTGGCGGGAATGCGTTTTGGATTTGTCGGGGCAGCCGGCGGGGGCGTATGTGGTGCAGGTGCGGACGAGCGTGGGCTGGGCTGTAAAAAAGGTCATTAAACAATGAAAAAAATGAATACAGATCGAAATTATCTGCAAGGCGTTCCCTGTTTCGCTGGGCGCGATGCCTACCACCTCACCCCTTCAGAATTCGGCCAGCTTGCTCCATTAATGGCAAACAATAGCGCGATTGCAGACCAGGTGAAAGTGCTAGATCACCTTTTGAACGGTGTTTATCATCCGCTTACCGTGGAACCAAATACTGCATTTCGGCCTGGGGAGAGGTCTACTAGCAACGAAGTTCCGATCTTGATTTCTTCC
>JBBRWA010000045.1:0-26717 GCA_038246345.1 Chitinophagales bacterium | reverse complement strand
GATCCCCTTCTGATTCGAAATAGGAAAAAACACGGGACTTGTACCCCTCTGTGACCAGGTTCATTTGCATGAAAACATGCCCACACCAATCCTGTATCGTCGTGGTTGTTTTTAGGGTTGGAGCACCAGAAGTTGGGGTAAAAACCGATTGCATCAAGGAATAATCGTAAATCCCGGTCTCAAAACGACGCAAGGAATTCAGTTTTAGGATTGGCTCCTTGTCAGCTCCCGCCGCCGGGGCATTGTCCAGCTTCACTTGTTTGGACCTTGAGAAGTCCTCCGTGACAAAAATATTTACCTGATCGGCTTCGCGCATTTCCCCGTAACGTTCTTGCTCAACCTTGTACGTGCAAAGTTCTGCTACGCCCTGATACCAATAATCATTAAATGCTGGAGCTAGGGCAATAGCGGGAAAAGAATTCGGAATGGTGGCACCAACGAGTGGTTGTGTCTTTTGGGAAGAAGTGTCGGTGCAATTCTGTGTTGCAAGTATTAGAATACAAGCGGTAGCGAAAGAGAAGAAACGATTCATAGCAACCAATTTTTTTTGTCAATATTTAGGCCATTTCCCTTGCAATTTCATCACGGATTCAATGATTTGGCGAACGCATCCGGCCCCTCCATTTAAGTTTGAAATGTAATCACAAACAGCTTTTACTTCGGGAACGGCATCAGCAGGGCAGGAAGAAAGTGCCACTTTTCGCAGCACCGGTAAATCCGGCAGGTCGTCGCCCATGTAACAAACCTCAGTAGCTTTTACGCCCGTCCTTTGCATAAAGGATTGAAAAGCAACAACTTTATCTTTCACATTGGAATAATATTCTTCAATGCCAAGAGCTGTAAGTCGCTTTTTCGCGCCTTCAGAACGCCCACCCGTAATCACGCACAAAGGATAACCCGCTTCAGCAGCCCATTTTATGGCTTGGCCATCGCGTACATGCATGGTGCGCAGCAGCTCTCCGACTTCTGTCACCAGCAGTTCATTATTTGTCAGCACTCCATCCACATCAAAGATAAAAGCTTTTACAGCCTTCATCTTGTCGAATACATGTACCAACTCCACATCAACCTGTGCATCAGGATTGAGGAAAGCCACCACATTTTGAGGTATGCCAACAGCTTTTATTTGTTGCCCGCTCTCCATTCGTACACCCATTTTGCCTGAATTTGCTCCAAATGGCCTTCGCTGCTGTCTTCCCGCTTTCCTTCAAAATGAGGGATATCCAAAATCCATTGCAGCAATTCCGTGAAGCGAATCCTGTATATTTTACTTTCGTCAAAATCATCGCCAAAGCGCTCATAGAGTGCCATTGCAATGTCTTCATGATCGGCCCATTCAATGGGCATATTGTCAAAGTCTTGAAAAGCCATAAAGGGTTTTTGTATGTCTGCTGATGTGTAAAATGAACTTAGTGCTCATGTCCGATGATGCTTTTTTGATCAGGAATGATTACGGTAATATCTGCTGATTCCTCCAGGATAACGCACTGACAGGCAAGCCGGCTCTCCAGCCTCGGATTGATGGCCCGGTCAATAAAGTCCTCTTCCTTATCGGATATTTCCTCCAAAAAGTCCTCTCCTTTCTCAATATACACGTGACAAGTGGAACAAGCACACACACCGCCACAGTTGTGGTTCAGGTGCACGTCGTGGTCTTCAGTAATTTCCAACACGGATAGGTCATGGAAATTACCGGTAATTGTCTTAGCAGGGATACTGCTGTCTTCAAACTGAAAACGAATTGTCGCCATAAGGGGCAAAGATAGATTTTGAGCACCAAACAGTTCATTTCAATGAAAGTTTAGCGCAATCAATCTTAGTCCGAACAATTTATCCCTCCGATATGAGGAACAATAGGCCCAAAAATCCAGTGAGGGATAACAAGGGGGTGCCATAAGTTTTCAAGTGATTGAGCTCAATTACCTCAATTTTTTGCATTTGGTCGGTGCTGATTTTCCTGGTGCAGGTATCTTGAATGCCTAGGGCAAATTTAGGATCAGCGTAAAACAATATATCGTTTTTGCTTGCGCGGGCATCACTCCTGCTGGTTATCAAAGAAATCTCTGCTGCTTCGACCTCGGTCAGCTTTGTTAGGTAGCAACTAATTTCTTGCTCCCCGATCTTACAATCAGACATATACCATACTCTTGTGGTGGGGTGCGCGGCATCTACCAAATAATAATTGAGAAATTCCTGATCAATTTTTTTAAGCTTGTTCAATGGCAATGGGTACCGTTGGTATTTGCTGCAAGCAGCTAGGGAACAAAAAAAGGCAATGGAGAGTGATAGGCGAAAAAAGTAGTTCATTTGTCTGGTTTTAGAATGCGAATCCCATCATAATTGTTGGCAACATAACAAGGCTTCTGCTCGAACTCGTATTGTTGTTATTACCATTTCGGGGGTCTTTTGTTTGGTAATACTCTATGCCAATTGGGGCGCTTAAGTCAAAAACAATATGTTGGCCAAAATGCCATTGGACACCCCAGGCAAGCATTAATTTGCTTGTGAGATGCTTGAAATCTGTTTGAATATTTGTCCCGGTTTGAAAATCATATACGAATGTACTGAATTTCCTAACCCCAAATCTTAGGTCGGGCCCAATGTAAAATCCTGTTTTTCGTCCTGTAAAACGACCGTGCGGGAAATATTTTGAATCTATTCCGACTTCAAAACTGCCATTTTTAAGACTTTGACTGTACCCAAAGTCATAATAGTAGTCATTCCCAGATAATATTTTGCTAAAACGAATGCCCAATTGGCGATACGGCGTTACCGGATATTCGATTTTCAAGGAACTGAAGCGCGTAATAACATTAAACCATTGGAAACCAACATCGGCACAAACAATCAGTTTGGGCATTCGATCTTCAGTTGGCTTTGTAAGAGACTGCGCAAAAACTGGCTGAAAAGCGGCAAGTGCAAAAAGCAGGGTAACTAATTGATTCTTCATGTAATATTAAGGTGTTTATTGGTTCACTAATGACAAGACTCTTTGAAGTGTCTGTTTGGTTGGATGATGTTGATAATTTTAACTACTAGAGTTTTTTTATTCACGCAGAAGGTCACAATTTTGCCGAGATAAATATTTCCGTTATTTTTGACAAATTATAACCACATTATCCTGCAAAGAAAGGCAGTAACACCCAAAAATTTCTCCGCAGAACCGACAATATATGGAAATTGGAACGCAACAATCACAACAGCCGCAGGACTCCGCAGATGTGCGGCTTTGGAAGTTCAAAGAATTGAGGATTTACGCCTCAACAGAATGGCTGGCCGACAACAAAAAAAAGTATCGACAGGTATTTGACCGCCTGGAGACCAGCTATATATATGCTGAGCTCTCTTTTCAAAACAAACAATTCGATTTAGAGGATTGGGAGGTTAATGTTGAACTTAAGTGCTTCTCTGTCAAAAAGCAACGCAAAGAAATTTGCTCCCTTCCCTTTCGACGGAAAGTAAGTAAATACGACCCTGTTGGATATATACGCGAAGGTTGGGGCAACAAACAAGAAGGCGTTTTCTGGAAAAAAGGCACTTATTATTGGGAGGCCTGGATCGAAGGCGAAAAGGTGGCGAGCAAATACTTTTACATTGAAGATGCCGGCCGGGCTGTGCTTCGAGGCGACAACCCTTACTGCCAAATCACTTCCCTGAGGATGTATGAAGGGCCTTACGATGATACGCCAGAGTTTGAACGCGCTTACCTGAAACGTTTTCACGGCGATGAAACCCGCTACGTTTATGCCGAAATAATGCTCAAAAACCTATTGCCCAGCAAATTGTGGCAATGCGAGCTCTTCATCAAATTCTACAACAATGCGCGTGAACTAAAAGGGCAGGTTATTCGGCTGCACAAGGTTGAAAAAGGCGATGAAGGCGTGAAAATTACCGCTGGCTGGGGCAGTAATGTGAAAGGCAGCTGGAGGCATGACCTTTACAGTGCTGAAATTGTATTCATGGATCAGTTGTTGGCTGTGGCAACTTTTGATGTGGGTGATCTAATCGAAGAAGGCAGCAATCCAGTATGGTTGCCCGATAAAGGCGCTCAGGTTTTATTAGAGCCAGAGCCAGAAGATACCCACACTTTTGAAGAGGTACTGTCAAAATTGGATGCGCTCATTGGCCTGAACGATATCAAGTCAAAGGTGCGGGAGCACGCCCAATACATTCAGTTCCTGCAAATCAGGAAAGACAGGGGCTTTGTGGAAAAAGATGGCATCAATGTTCATTCTGTATTCATCGGCAACCCTGGTACTGGTAAAACTACCGTGGCCAAAATGATGGGCCGATTGTATAAAAAAATGGGATTGCTCACCAAAGGCCACGTGCACGAGGTAGATCGTTCAGATCTGGTGGGTGAATATATAGGTCAAACTGCCCCTAAAGTAAAAGAAGCCATTGAAATGGCACGTGGTGGGGTGTTGTTCATCGACGAAGCTTATGCCTTGGCGCGTTCTGCTGAAGACAGCAAGGACTTTGGACGGGAAGTTATCGAAATTTTGGTCAAAGAGCTATCCAATGGCCCTGGTGATTTGGCGGTCATAGTAGCGGGCTATCCCAAGGAAATGAAAACCTTTCTCGACTCAAATCCGGGCCTGCGCAGTCGATTCAAACTTAGCTTCGAATTTGCAGATTACCTACCGCAGGAATTGGCCTTGATCGCTGATTTCGCGTCCAAAGAAAAAGAAGTGATGCTGGCGCCAGATGCCAAACTGCTTGTAGATGAATTGATTACAGAAGCCTTCCGCTCCCGCGACAGGGCATTTGGCAATGCGCGATTTGTCCACGACCTGGTGGATAAGGCCAAGGTGCAGTTGGGATTACGCGTCATGGGGCAACCGGATTTGCGCAATTTGACGCCGGAAGCGCTGACACTCGTGATTCGGGAAGACGTCGAAAAAGTTGACGTGTCCAGGAAGCGGCCAATGCCCAACATTCCAGTCGATGAGAAACTGCTGCTGAAGGCGTTGCATGAACTGGACAGCCTTATTGGTATGCATAATATCAAGCGCGACATCCGGGAATTGGTGGATTTGGTGCGCTATTACCGCGAATCCGGTCGCGATGTATTGAACCGCTTCTACCTGCACACAGTGTTTGTGGGCAACCCAGGAACGGGCAAAACAACCGTTGCACGCATCCTTACCAAGATTTACAAAGCCCTCGGTGTGCTGGAACGCGGCCACATGATCGAAACAGATCGACAAGGCCTTGTTGCTGGTTATGTGGGCCAAACCGCCATAAAAACAGCGGAACGCGTAGATGAGTCTATCGGGGGTGTTTTATTTATCGATGAAGCTTATGCGCTTACCGCAGCTGCCTCCAGGGGCGGTAACGGCGATTTTGGTGATGAAGCCATTCAGACCCTCCTGAAACGTATGGAAGACCGTCGCGGCGAATTTTTTGTCTTCGTTGCTGGCTATCCTGAAAACATGGATAATTTCCTAAAGGCCAATCCTGGTCTTGGCAGCCGATTCGACAAAGCATTGCGCTTCGACGACTATACGCCTGAAGAGTTGCTGGAAATTGCGCTGTACATGTTCAGTCAGGAAACCTACCGCGTGGAAGAAGATGCGCGGGAACATTTGGGCAAGTACATGGCATTCTTACACCAATTCCGCGACAAATACTTCGGTAATGCCCGTACGGTGCGCCAGGTTGTGGTAGAGGCCATCAAAAACCAAAACCTGCGTTTGTCTGCCGGAAAGATTAAAGACGACCAGTTGGTTCAGACCATTACGCTCGACGATGTGGCAACCTTCACTTTTGAGAAAGACAAATTGAATTTGTTTGTGCGCCGTGGTATCGGTTTCGGGAAGTAATTGTTGGATTTTCTGTGCCACGTCGTATTTTGCCCGACAAAAAACAGCATGGTCATTCTAACGAAACGCTGGACACTACTTTCTATAATTTTGCTCGCTGGACTGTTATGGCTGGCTAGTCTGCGCAATACAGCAGTACTAGGAAAAGAATTGCCTGCTGTGGTTGATTTTAATTGGCACATACGGCCAATACTGAGTGACCGTTGTTTCAAATGCCATGGCCCAGACGAAAGCAAACGAGAGCGGAACCTACGCTTTGATACCCAGGAGGGAGCATTTGCAGCACTTGATACCGTGGATGGGAAGCCCAGGTTCGCCATCGTTCCGGGGCTTCCCGATCAAAGCCTGCTGCTGTCACGGATTTTTTCTTCCAACCAGGACTCGATCATGCCACCGGTGGACTCCCACTTGTCCTTAAGCGATTTTGAAAAGCAACTGCTGAAACGTTGGATAGAACAGGGTGCTACATGGAAGCCTCATTGGGCGTTTACGGCGCCTGTCAGGCCCAATGTACCCGCCGTCTTAAAAAAAGGTTGGGACACCAATCCAATAGATGCTTTCGTCCTGGAGAAACTACATGAAAACAAGCTTCAACCTTCCAAAGCGGTGGACAAATCCCGCCTGCTGCGCCGGGTAAGCTTTGCCTTGACAGGTTTACCACCAAGCCCAGCGCAGTTGACAGCACTCAATGATGACAAGGCCGATGCTGCTTACCAAAATATAGTGGATGAACTCCTTAGCTCTCCGGCTTATGGCGAGCGCTGGACCATGTATTGGCTTGATCTGGCGCGCTACTCCGATACACATGGCTATCAGGACGATCTTCCGCGTATTATGTGGCCCTGGCGGGATTGGGTCATCAAGGCTTTCAATGAAAATATGCCTTACGACAAGTTCGTTACCTGGCAATTGGCGGGAGACATGCTTCCAGATAAAACAAAAGAGAGCTTGCTGGCCAGCGCATTTAACAGGAACCACAAAATAAGCCAGGAAGGTGGCGTTATTGACGAGGAATACCGGGTAGAATACGTGGCAGACCGTACCAACACTTTTGGGAAAGCGTTTCTGGGGTTAACCCTGGAATGCGCCCGTTGCCACGACCATAAATACGATCCTGTTTCCCAACTTGACTATTACAGCACCTTTGCGTTTTTTAATAATTTGGATGAAAAAGGATTTGTCACCAATCTGGCGACACCGCAACCCTACATGCTCATCACGCCTGGGGATTTTGATAAAGACCTCCCTTTTTTGAACAAAAAAATGGGGCTAAAAGCGCCAAAAGACACCATCCTGCAAATGGTGATGCATGATAGCGTAGGGCTTAGAAAGTCATATCGCTTGATTCGTGGCCAATACGACCAACACGGTGAAATAGTGTCCCCTACCCTTCCAGCGGCGATTTTACCCTTTGATACGCTGAAATTCAAACAAAACAGGCTCGGAATGTCACAGTGGCTGTTTGATCCGGCCAACCCACTTACAGCTCGGGTTTGGGTGAACAGGTTGTGGCAAGAGGTTTTTGGTAGAGGCATTGTGTTTACCTCCGAAAACTTTGGTGTCCAAGGCGCTTTGCCGAGCCACCCGGAATTATTGGATTGGCTGGCGGTGGAGTTTGTGGAAAGCGGTTGGGATATGAAGCATTTATTGCGGCTGATGGTGACTTCGGCAGCATTCAAACAAACGGCAGAAGCTGCTGCGTCAGACATAGCCATTGATCCCGACAATATTTGGTTGAGCCGCGGGCCCCGAATTCGTATGCCTTATGAGTTTATGCGCGATAATGTGCTGGCTTCCAGTGGTTTGCTGGTGCAAGAAATCGGCGGTCCTTCCGTAAAGCCATGGCAACCTGCTGGTCTTTGGGAAGAGATTTCAACTGAAAAAACAGCCAATGGCTTTCGGGGAGAATACTCCTATATTCCAGATACATTGCCTGAAAAAAAGTACCGGCGCAGCGTGTACACCTACCAACGGCGCACCATACCCCCGCCAACACATTTGACCTTCGACGCACCCTTGCGCGACAATTGCGAAGTGCGCAGAACCCGCTCCAATACGCCTTTGCAGGCATTGGTTATGTTGAATGACCAACAAGTGCTGGATGCCTCGAAGGCACTCGCCGCTTTGGTGATGCAAGATAGTCAGTTGCCTGATGCGCAAACGCGGCTTGCTTCGGTATTTCAACGGATATTGTCGCGCATGCCTTCTTCGGCTGAATTGAAGGAACTGCTAGCCTATTTTGACAGCGAACACAAGCGATTGGTCGCAGATCCTGTCGCCACAGCTCAATTGCTGAAAGAGCAAGCTGTTACAGCAAACAGTGCTGAAAAAGCGGCTTTGATGCTGGCTATTACCGTTATATACAACATGGACGAAGCAATCGTATTGTAATCATGGAAGACTTAGAATATCACCTCAACCTCAACCGAAGAACCTTTCTGCACCGCTCTGCCATTGGTATTGGCGGTTTGGCGCTTGGTTCCCTGCTAGGTCAATCGTGCGATAATTCCATCCTGGACAGCAGTGCTCCATTGGGTATGTTGCCGCATTTTCCACCAAAAGTGAAACGAGTGATTTACTTGTTTCAAAGCGGCGCCCCTTCACAATTGGAGCTGTTTGACTGGAAGCCAAGATTGCGGGAATTGAATGGTCAGGAATTACCTGAAAGTGTCCGCAATGGCCAGCGCCTGACGGGAATGACAGCCAACCAGAAATCATTTCCGATGGTTGGATCCAAAATAGATTTCAAACAATACGGGCAAAGCGGTGCCTGGTTTAGCGATCTGATGCCCCATACGGCAAAAATTGCCGATGATCTTTGCATCATCAAATCCATGCACACCGAAGCCATCAACCATGATCCAGCGGTGACGTTTTTTCAAACGGGCAACCAGCAGCCCGGGCGACCGAGCATCGGCTCCTGGTTGAGTTATGGTCTTGGTAGTGAAAACAGCAACCTGCCCTCTTTTGTCGTCATGTTGTCGCGGGGAAAAGGGAATATTCAACCCCTGGCCTCTCGGGTTTGGGGCAGTGCGTTTTTGCCCAGCGAACACCAAGGGGTGCAATTTCGCGGCGGAAGTGATCCTGTTTTATACCTCAATGACCAAGATGGCATGGACAGCCTTAGTCGGCGGAAAATGCTCGATGTGTTGACGAAATTGAACCAACAACAACTCGCATCCTTTGGCGACCCGGAGATCAGCGCACGCATTAGCCAATATGAAATGGCACACCGGATGCAAACGTCTGTTCCGGAGCTCAGCGATTTGAGCGATGAGCCGGACAGCACTTTTCGGCTGTATGGTGCTGATGCGATGATTCCTGGTACTTATGCGGCCAATTGCTTGCTTGCGCGGCGTATGTGCGAGCGTGGTACACGTTTTGTGCAACTGTACCACATGGGCTGGGATGCGCATTCGGATGTAAATGGTATGACTTCGCGGCTTTCAAAGGACGTAGATCAGGCTTCTGCAGCTTTGGTGACGGATTTGAAGCAGCGCGGTTTGTTGGAAGATACCTTGGTCGTTTGGGGCGGTGAATTCGGCCGCACCAACTACAGCCAGGGCTTGATGGCAGATAATTATGGCAGGGATCACCATCCGCGTTGTTTTACGATCTGGATGGCCGGCGCAGGTATCAAGCCTGGTATTACGTACGGAGAAACAGATGAGTTTGGCTATAATATCGTCCGGGATCCCGTGCATGTGCATGATTTTCAGGCTACGTTGTTGCACTTGTTTGGTATTGACCATGAGCGTTTTGTGTTTCGTACGCAGGGTCGGCGGTTTAGGTTGACGGATGTGAGCGGGGAGGTGGTGAAGGGGATATTGAGTTGAGTATATTCACCATAGAGTTGCGCAACTCTGTGGTGATTATTTAAAAAGTGCATTCCATGGAACGAAGAACTTTTATCAAACAAACCGGCATTATCACAACCGGCTTTTGCTTAGGCGCAAAACCTGAACCCGTTCTCGGGCAAGGCGACTTCCGATACCGCATCGATCAAAACTGGTGCAAGGCAGATACCGCAGCATTCCCGGTGAAAAACTGCCACGAAATGGTGCTGGATAAGTCGGGGCGTATTTTTATGACGACCGATGATACCCGTAACAATATCCTGATCTTTAATAAAGATGGTGGGGTTCTGGGAGCCTGGGGGCATGAGTACCCGGGAGCGCATGGACTCACCCTGCACGACGAAAATGGCGAAGAGTTTCTCTACATTACTGATCCTGAACGCAATGTGGTGGTTAAAACAAAGCTCAATGGCCAAGTGATTCAAACCTTTGAATGGCCACAAGGCACTGCGGAATACGGCAGTAAAACTGAATTTCGTCCAACCGAAACCGCGATTGCTCCTAACGGCGATGTCTTCGTGGCGGATGGCTATGGAAAAGATTATGTGGTACATTATGGGTCGAAAGGTGAGCTTAAAAACATTTTTGGTGGCCCGAAATATTTACAAAATGCCCACGGGATTGCCCTGGATACCCGCAATAAATCCGTGCCTGCATGGCTCGTCACCTCTCGGGCAGACAACAAGCTTCAACGTTTCAGCATGGAAGGGACATTGCTTGAAACGATCCCTTTGCCAGGCGCCTACATTTGCCGCCCTGTGGTCAAGGGAGAGAATATTTATTTTGCGGTGCTCATCAGTCAGTTGCCCTGGGATAGCGGCACCGGGTTTGTTTGTATTTTGGACAAAAACAACAAGGTCGTATCCGCGCCGTCAGCCAGCACGCCAAGTTATGACCATGAAGGGTTACTAAAACCATTGTATCAAACCATTCGGGCTTTCAAGCATCCGCATGATTTGCTGGTAGATGGCGATGAAAATATGTACGTAGCACAGTGGAACAGCGGCCAGGTTTATCCGATAAAATTAACCCGTGTATAAGGCTATGCGATACCTGTTTCTGTGCTTTTTGCCAACAATGCTGCATGGCCAGACCTTACAGCTCGCCCCGCCACAGGTCACCGCTGGCAATGTGTTTTTCAGGGATAAAACCACTGTTTCGATGGAGTTTGCTATGGAAAATGCTACAATTCACTACACCTTCAAGGATAATCCTACCGAAAAGTCTTCAACCTATACCCTACCCCTGGATATCCGCCAATCAGTCACGCTGAAGGCGATTGCTTGCCATCCAGATTTTTTGCCCAGTGCCGTTATGGAGCGATATTATGTGGCAGCAAAATACCAGCCCGACAGCATGGTTTTATTCAGCGCGGCAGATGAAAAATATCCTGGAAACGGTGGCAGTTCTCTTTGCGACTTAAAAAAAGGAAGCACAAACCTCCACGATGGAAACTGGCTTGGATTTTCAGGGCATACAGTGATTGCCGAAGCCTTTTTCACGAATGATATTGTCTGTAAACAATTGGTAGTAAGTACCTTATCTGATTATAATTCATGGATATTGCCTTTTCGAAAAGTTGTAATTGAAGGGAAAAACAGGTACGGTAATTGGGTCGAAATCGGGCAGTGGCAGGCAGTGGATTCATCAAAGATGATCAGCCAAAAGGCCGAGTATGCTAACTACCGCAGCATCAAATTGAAGCGCCTCAAAACCAGAAAAATCCGGATCAAAATAGAGCCCTTCGGTAATTTGCCCCCAGGTCACCCCGGTGCTGGTACGCCTGCCTGGCTATTTTTGGACGAAATTATTTTTCAATAACATAGCAACAGCCCAGCGCGAAGCCCCCTTATCACATTATCTCACTATCAAATTATCAAATTAATTAATGATTGGCCGCCTTCATCCGCTCCTTGTTCATCTGCCCATTGGTATCTTGCTACTAGCTTTTTTGCTGGAATGTATGGCGCGGTGGTTTCAGCAAGCGCAGTTGAAACCTGCGATCCGAATGTCCATTTTGATAGGGTTGACGGCAGCTGGCCTGAGTGCGTTAAGCGGTTGGATATTGGCATCAGATGGTGGCTACGAAGCAGTACTATTACTAAGACACCGCTGGCTTGGCGTTGGCACGGTTGGACTGTTTATTCTGGTATGGATACTGCAAAACAGCCGTTGGTACTTTCCTACATTTATTCTTGCCGTGATAGTGCTTACAGCTGCGGGGCATAATGGAGGATCTTTGACGCATGGCACCGATTTTTTGTTTGAGCATAAATCTCTGGAAACACTTACACCTACAGCTCCAATTGTCGCTATCGGCCCGGAAACGCCCATTTTTAAAACCATTATCGAACCTATTCTGAAGGAAAAATGCGTGTCCTGCCATCGACCAGAAAAACAAAAAGGAAAGTTGCTGTTAACGACCGAAGAGGGCATACTTGCGGGTGGAAAGCATGGTAAAATAATTGTACCAGGGAATCCAGACAGCAGCAACATGCTTTTACGTATTCATTTGCCGCTGCACCACGACGACCACATGCCGCCTTCCGGGAAATCTCAATTGAGTGCGCTGGAAATTAATTTGCTAAAATGGTGGATTGCCACTGGTGCTGATTTCAACGCCCTGGTAAAGGACAAGCCCTTGCCGGAGGAATTACAGCGGGCGCTAATTGATGCACAAGGCGTACCAGCGAACCCGGTGTTTTCCATAAAGGTATCCAATGCTTCCACCCAAGCCATTGAAAATTTGAGGGCATTATTCATCAATGTCCAGGCGCTGGGGCCAGACCAACCGTGGCTAACTGTTTCCCTGGCTGGACAAAAGGTGCTTACACCAGCGCATTGGGCAGCACTGGATGTCGTCTCCAGTCAAGTGATCGACCTGGACTTGTCGCACACTTCCGTTGGCGATAAAGATTTGGCTTCCCGGCGCTTTCCACACTTAAGGCGCATCAACCTGGCCAATACAGGAGTGTCGAACACTATTTTACCTTTTTTGGAAAAATCAACCTATTTGGAATCCATCAACCTTACCAATTCATTGGTAGACAATGCGTTACAAAACATCTTGCCAAAGCTGTCTCAGTTAAGAGCCCTATATCTTTGGCAAACAAAAACAACCCCGGAAGCCATTGCTGCATGGCAAAAGCAATATCCCCACTTGTATTTTGAAACTGGTGCTGCACTGAGCGATGACCAAACACTCACCTTGAGAAGCCCTAAACTACTGTACTCCCGCTCCTTTTTTGATGACACCATGCAGGTAGAACTGAGCTTCCCTTTCAAAGGCATAGATATTTACTACACCATTGCAGAAGCTGCATCACCAACGACCCAGTCCCCAAAATACCGGGATAAAATAGTGTTGGACAATACCGCCCATATTAGAGCTTTTGCCTCAAAGGAGGGCTGGAACAATTCTCCATTGGCGGAGGCTGTATTTGTCAAGAAAAAATTCAGCATAGCAAACGCATCCCTGGCTAAGTTACCTTCACCTAAATACCCTGCCGAGGGTGCCGCTTCCCTCATTGATGGAAAAATTGCTGATGCTCAGGGCGCTGATACCTGGCTGGGATTTGAAGGGGACCATTTGGAGGCAATACTCGATTTGGGGGAATCAAAGAGCATTAATAAGGTGTTTGTTCATTGCCTTGAAAATAACGGCCCTTGGATTTTCAAGCCTGAGGGCATAGAAGTCTGGACTTCCATGGATGGCAAAAAATATACGCATCAGGGGAAAGAACATTTCCCGCCAAATGCTTCTATGGGAGAACAAAAAGTACATTTGTTGGGCTGTCATTTCCCACAGACCGTACAAGCCCGTTATGTGCGGGTAAAAGTGGAAAGTCCTTTAAAAAACCCGATTTGGCACCCAGGAAAAGGCCAAAAATGTTGGATTTTTGTGGATGAGCTTACCGTAGAATAAAAATCAGTGCCTCGCTTGGCGAAACATTTTTTTATCAATACGGTTTTCAATCTATGAAAAAAGTCGTTGTTGCCATTGCGGGCTCTTCTGGGGCAATTTATGCCAAAGTTCTCTTAGACAAACTAGTCGGGTTACAAGCACAAACTACTGCTGTCGGCGTTGTGTTGTCCGACAATGCTAAACTGAATTGGGAGCTTGAAATTGGTCCTCCCGACCTCTCTAAGTACCCTTTTCAGTTTTATGAAAAAAATGATTTTTTTGCCCCATTTGCCTCAGGATCAGCAAAATACGATACGGTTATTGTATGCCCCTGCTCCATGGGTATGTTGGCCAGGATTGCCACAGGGGTAAGCAGTGACCTTATCAGTCGCGCTGCCGATGTGGCGTTAAAGGAGCGCCGCCGACTTATCCTCGTCACCCGCGACACGCCATTAAGCCTGATCCACATCAACAATATGAAAACCGTCACCGAAGCCGGTGGCATTATCGCTCCGGCTTGCCCATCTTTTTATTCCCAACCCACTGATATAGAAGCAGTTGTTGCAACCGTAATCGACCGGGTGCTGGATTTGGCGGGCTTTGATCTGCAAAGCTACCGCTGGAGTGAGTGAATTCAGGGTTTCAGGTTTCAGGGTTTCAGGTTTCAGGTTTACTCGATCTGTGGTGGCATTGAAACTAGTTTTCAAAATTATCAACAGATCGAGTAAACCTGAAACCTGAAACCCTGAAACCTGAAACCTTTTCTTACATTTGTCGCATGAACTTCCTCCTAGCGTTCATACGGCTATTTCGGCTCCCGAATTTGCTGATGGTCTACTTGACTTTGTACGTCCCCTATTGGTTCGTGCTGCGGCCAGCCATTCTGCGTGCAGGTGGGATGCCAGTTTTGACGGAACGCGTATTTTACCTGATTGCGGCGGCTACCCTTTTGACGACATTGGCAGGCTATGTCTTGAATGACTGGTATGACCGGGATATGGATGCCATCAACAAACCTAAAAGACTGGTTTGGGGGAAATTTTTGCCTGCAAACCTGGGATTGTTGTTCTATGCTGTGTTCGTCACGGGAGCGCATGGCCTTGCCTTTATGATTGACCAGGAATTGCACCCTCGGAGCCATTGGCCATTGTGGGTTTATCCAGGGGTTTCATTTTTGCTTTTTTTGTATGCCTGGCAAATGAAGTGCACGGCGGTTATCGGGAATTTGTTGGTATCTTTTTTATGCGCCATCGTCCCCATTATCGTGTTGTTGCCGGAAGACCGATCCTTGTGGCTGACCTCATTTGTAGCGCCAGAGTTGATACAGCAGGCAACTAGTTTGGTGTGGCTTTATGCTGTTTTTGCCTTTATTTTCAACCTTTTACGGGAGCAGATCAAAGATTTGGAGGATTTTCAGGGCGATTCTGCTTGTGGCTGCGCCACACTGCCAGTGCTGAAAGGGCCGCGTTTTGCCAGAAAGCCAGCGGCGTTTACAAGTTTGATCGCCTGTGGATTAATGACGGTGCTATTGATGTTTTGGCGTGGAACAGATGCTCCAGCGTGGCAAATATGGGCAGGTGGCGTTTGCTTGTGGTTGCCCACGGTCGTTACAACCATTCTTTTGTTGCGGGCGAAAAAAGTGCGGGATTTTCGGATTGCCAGTATGCTGGTAAAACTCGCTATGTTTGCCGGAATATTACTGCTTTTGCGCTCCTGGCCTAAAAATCCATCCGAAATTCTGGATCAAGCCCGTGCATTTACGGAAAAGACATTCTGACATCATGCTTCAATTTGACCGCCCCTTAATCCTTGCCTCTAAAAGCCCAAGACGCAGCCAGTTGCTGCGCGAAGCGGGTTTTGATTTCAGTGTACAGACTTTTGATACCGATGAATCTTTTTCACCGGAAATGCCCCCTTTGGAAGTAGCACCCTGGTTGGCACAAAAAAAAGCACAGGCTGCCCGGCAACTTATTCAGGATCAAGAGGTTGTTCTGGCAGCAGACTCGGTGGTGATCCTCGACGGGATAATTTACAACAAGCCTGCCGACTACGAGGAGGCTTTCGGCATGATCCGGGCCTTATCGGGTAGGCAGCATACGGTCGTGACCGGTGTTTGTTTGTTGAGCAAAGAAAAGGAAATAGTGCTGGCCGGGCACACAAAAGTCTGGTTTGCAGAACTTTCCGATGCAGAAATAGACTACTATATTCGAACTTACCCACCTTTTGACAAGGCGGGCTCTTATGGCGCGCAGGACTGGATTGGCCATTGCAAAATAACCAGGATTGAAGGCACCTTTCAAAATGTCATGGGATTGCCCGTAGATTTGGTGTATGCAGCCCTCGCGGAATTTTAACATGAGAATCATTTTCAGCGTTACAAACGACCTGAGTTTCGACCAAAGAATGCAGCGGATTTGTCATTCGCTGGCTGTCAATGGGCATGATGTGCTGCTGATTGGGCGAGCGCTCCCCCACTCTATTCCATTGATTGAGCGGTCGTTCCAACAGAAAAGGCTGCGTTGTATTTTCAAAAGGGGTTTCCTCTTTTACAGCGAATACAATGTTCGACTTTTCATTTTCTTGCTTTTTTGCAAGTCCTACGACGCTATATGTTCCATAGATTTAGATACACTTCCCGCAGGTTTTTTGGCTTCATGGACGCGCCGAAAAAAGCGGGTATTTGATGCGCACGAGTATTTCAGCGAAGTACCTGAGGTGGTGAATAGGCCAATCGTCAAAGCTTTTTGGGAGAATTTAGCGCGCTGGATTTTGCCGCATTACCGATATGCGTATACGGTTGGGCCTGGCTTGGCTGCTATTTTTGAAAAGCGGTATGGCGTCAAATTTGAGGTGGTGCGGAATGTTGCGCTTGGCGTTACTGCAAAACCTCGTAGGTTAGAAAAAGACCTACGAGGTTTGGTGCTGTATCAGGGCGCACTCAACGAAGGCCGGGGGCTGGAAGCCGCTATTCAAGCCATGCAATACCTTGATAATCTGAAGCTTGTAATTGCTGGCGAAGGAGACCTCTCCGAAAAGCTACGGGCGCTTTGCCGTGACTTAAACCTGGAAAGCAAGGTGCAATTCTTGGGATTTGTAACACCTGATGATCTAAAGATACTAACGTCAAGCGCATGGCTTAGCCTCAATTTATTAGAAAACCTCGGCCTGTCCTATTATTATTCCCTGGCAAATAAATTTTTCGACGCCGTGCAAGCGGAAGTGCCTGTGCTGACGATGAATTTCCCGGAGTACAAGGCCCTGAACCAGGAATATGAAGTGGCGGTTTTGTTGGATGAACTAAGCCCTGAAATTGTAGCTCAGTCAATTAGTAACCTAGTGACGGACACTGTTTTGTATGATAAATTGCAGCAAAATTGCTTTCAAGCGCGCCAGGTTTGGAATTGGGAAAATGAGGAGCAAAAGCTGTTGGGTATTTGGGCTGCGGTAGAAGCATCTTGACCCAATGTCGTTCACGTTACGCAAGAAACCTCGTAGGTCTAAAATCTCTGAATGCTCCCAAAAAACGTTGTTTTTTGGGAGCATTCAGAGGTTTTAGACACTTAGTCCAACATACGCAACAACCAATCCTTCTCTGCCACCAGCGCCGTTTCGTTTATTTCTGCCCGCAATGCGATGGTCGCGGCCTTTTCATGTTTCGGCGTTGCTTCCACCCGCCTTACCAGCCGAATGAAATTTTGATATGCCGTCCGCTGCTGCTCCGACACCTGCCTTTTCCGGCGCAAGTAAGTGCCCAGACTTGCCAAAAGACTGTTCAACGCGACGGAGGCATCGGTTTCAAAATACATTTTTGCCAGCATGGCCTTGGCAGTCAAGTTGTGCAAAACGTCGTCGAAGTCCATTTCCAGCAACAGCGGCATGGCTTGATCGTAGTCGCCGCGTTCGCAATAATAGCGGGCCAAATTGAAGGCAAAGGCACCCTGACGCTGCTGCTCGGATAGCATTTCCCGGTACCGATGCAAAAAGTCATACACCCAGGAGTACTCTTTCAATCGAAGCCCGGCAAGGGCGATATTGGTATAGGTAAAGCGCGAAATCTGGCCATTGTCCAGAAAAACACCCGATTCCAGGCCGTTTTTATACAGTTCAAAAACTTCGCGCAGGTAGGGCTCTTCCCGTAAATTAATCCTGTGAATACAAAAATTAATGGCCAGCAAATACACGTCACGCAATTCCTGGACGGGAAATCTGTTTGCCGCTTGGATCAACTGCGTTTTTAAGGCAAAGAAATGGGCATCTTCCTTTGGCTCTGAAAGCGCCAGGTAGCCGTAGAAATAAACGGCCACTGCGGGGTGCTCCAACAACAATGGTCTTGCGCGGACGTAATCCAGTACCAATGGAAGCATGCCCATGTCCAATTCGGTACGCAGTACCCGTTGGCGGCTAATAAGCCCACAGGCATTTTTTAGTTTTTCTGAAATAAAGGCCAGGTCATGCCAATCGGACAATGGTTGCAGTTGCGCCACCGTACTCCTGCCGATTTGCATGGAATGCTGGTAGTCTTCCAGCGCCAAATGGTATTGAAATCGATGGTGGTCAGCATGGCGGAGGGGCTGCCGATCGGCAGATTTGCGGACTTTTTCAAGTTTTTCGCGAAAATAGCGGTCCAGCCCGCGCTTTCTACAAGACTGAAGCAGGAAGCGTTGTTTGGTTTCTTCATCTTGCTGCCATTCTTCCCAGGCAAAGTAATCTTCCACGTTGCGCAGCAGGTAATTGCTGGTGTGGTGAACTTTTGCATTGTCAATGGGAGTATTTTCGAATAAAACTTCGTTCAAAAAATCCGAGTATTTTATTTTTTTTGTGTCGGAGTGGTGCTTACGCAACACATCAAATAATTGGTTAACAGCGCTATTTTGGTTGTAAATTGGACTATTAATAAACTTATTTAACCAATGCCAGTCTTTTTTCGTGGCTGATTCAAGCAAGGAGAGGATTTTCATGCCCAAAATTACGCATAAAAATTTCGAGAATGATCCTTTTTTGTACCAGGGGCTATCCAGCAAATACCCCGATGTTTGAATCAATAATTGCAAACCACTGCAACACGCCACTTTATGTACAAGCTAATTTCAAGTTTTCAACGCCATTTAATAGTTTTAGGGTGCATCCTGCTCCCGCTGATGGGTATGTCCCAAGGTTGGCAGCGATTTATGGGAGGAACGGGAGATCAGCGGGCATTTTCTGTGCACCTGACGCCTGATGGTGGTTTGGCAGTGTTGGGCAGTAGTACGGATACAACTGCGGGACCATCTGATTGGTATTTTTTTCAAACTGACAGCTCGGGAAATTTAACCATGGAGCGCAGTTGGGGCGGCCCGGACACTGCTGAATATGGAGTGTCCTTCATGCAGGTTGATAGTCAATATCTAATCCTGGGCAATGCAAATTTGATGGAAGATTTCCCCAATTCCAGCCAAGCCAAAAACTCAATAGTGTGGAATAGCATTGATGGTCAGGGTAATATTGTAGAAACGGGCAGAGAGGACAGCAATATGCGCATAGCATTTGGGAGCATACCATTCGAAGGCGGGCATTTAATCGTGGGCTCAAATTACCTCGTTTTGGTTGACAGTTATTATCCCGCGCTGTATTGCCGTTTCGTGGATTCAACTGGAGCATTGGGTTGGAACCGAACCATTCAGGCATCAGAATTTGGGGAATCCATCGACGCGGTCGCCAATGCGCAACACGAGGCAATTATCCTGGGCAAGATTTACAACAGTGCTACCCTGTATGATTTCATGCTGTACAAGCTCAACAGCACTGGCGGCATTGTCAATCAGAAAGCACTCATTACCCCCCTAAATATCAAGCCGGAAGTATTACTGGAAACGCCTGATACTGCGCTCATGGTTGTGGGTGCCGTGGGCAATATTTTCGTCGACCAGGACATTTTTCTTTCAAAAATTGACCCCATTTCCCTTGATACACTTTGGTGGCACCGTATTCAGATTCCCGGCTCTCAAAGTCCCCACGCTGCCTTGGCTTTAGCCAATGGCAACATCGCACTGGTAGGCGAAACAATCCCGGAAAACAGCAGCAGCCGGGATGCCTTTCTTGCATTGGTAGATTCCAGCGGCCAACTATTGTGGTTTAAAACATACGGCGGCATAAAAGGTGACATTTTTTGGGATGTACAAGCGGCAGGCGACGGCAATGGCTACATCATTGCTGGACAAACGGCTTCATTTGGCCCTCCTGAAGACGGCCTGCAAGCATGGCTGCTGCGCACCGATTCCCTTGGAGCTGTCTGGAGCAACCGGGTGCTGGGGCGTGTGGTGCGCGATGCTGTTCAAAACTGCGTGGTGGATGCGAGCGAAGTGCCCTTGGCCAATTGGTTGGTAACCGCAAGTGGAGAACTGGGCGCTTTGTACACGCTCAGTGATTCTATGGGTCAATACTCCATGGATATTGACACAGGGATATGGTTCATTTCTTCCTTGCCGCCTTCTGGGTATTGGAATCCTTGTGAAGACTCTGTGGAGGTGTATTTGGGTCAGTTTGGTACTTCGACAGCAGTTGATTTTCCAACCCAGGTTTTGTATGACTGCCCATTACTGGATGTGGATTTAACAACGCCGTACCTGCGGCGGTGTTTTGAAAACCCAAACTACGTCCGCTATTTCAATTACGGAACCAGCACGGCGCCCGATGCCCTTGTTTCCATTGAACTCGATCCCTATCTGAGCATAACGGGCAGCACCTTGCCTTATACCCAAACGGGCAACACGCTTTATTTTGCAGTTGGCTCGGTGCCTTGGCTTACAGGCGGGAGTTTTAGTTTTACCACCCTGGTAGACTGCGACAGTACCATATTAGGGCAGGTGCATTGTATGGAAGCCCATATTTCCCCCGATTCCATTTGTCAACAATTCAGCCCTGATTGGGACGGCTCCAACCTGGAAGTCAGTGGGTACTGTGCGGGCGATTCGGTGGTGTTTGTGGTGACCAATACCGGGACGGGCATGAATGGCCCGGTGGGCTATATCATCACCGAAGATCAGATCATTTTCAGGCTTTCTACCTTGCAATTGGGTGAAGGTCAGGACACCACGTTTGTGTTGTATCCAAATGGCTCCACAGCAACCATTGTGGTAAACCAAGCCCCTGGCCACCCCGGCAACAGCCAGCCAATACTGGTGATTGAAGGCTGTGGCGGCGGCGCTTTCTCTACTGGGTTCGCTTTTCAGTTTCCCCAAAATGATGGCGACCCTTCGATAGACATTGAGTGCCGCCCCAACATTGGCTCCTTCGATCCCAATGACAAAACGGGCTTGCCACTGGGTGTCAGCGATCAGGGTGTCATTGCAGCAGAAACAAAAATCGAGTACTTGATCCGGTTCCAGAATACGGGCACGGACACTGCTTTCAGGGTAGAAATACGGGATACGCTATCGACCATCTTGGATATGGCAAGCTTCAAAGCAGGGGCCAGCAGCCATCCTTATCGCTTAAATATCAGTGGCAACGGGGCGTTGAGCTTTTTGTTCGATCCAATTTTTCTTCCCGATTCGCTTACAAATTGGGCGGGTTCCCAAGGCTTTGTAAAGTTCTCCATTGCAGCGAAAAAAGGCGTCGCTCCCGGCGCAGCCATACTCAACAGGGCCGCCATTTACTTTGACCACAATCCTTCAATATACACAAACACGACACTACACACCATTGATAATCCGATTGCCTTCCTGTACACACAAACAACACAAGAACCTGGTGCAACCCTCGCTGATTTAGCTAGGCTGAAGGTTGCGCCCAACCCAACAATTGGACGCATTTGGTTAAAACTACAGCAGCCCTTCAAAAGTGGAGGGCTGCATGTGGAGGTTCATAATGTCTTGGGTAAAAAATGCCTGAGCACTGTGAAATGGCCCAATCCAGCTTCACAGATTTTGGAGCTCAACCTATGCGATTTGCCTGCGGGAATTTACTTTTCCCTTGTCAGAGACGCTCGGGGAACCGTTGTTGCCCGGGAACGCGTCATCAAACTATAAACACACACAAACTATGAAAAATGTATTGTTCATCCTCGTTCTATGCCTGCTTGGCATAACGCCAGCTTATGGCCAAATCAATTGCCTGTCTCCTGAAATCGGAGACTCTTGTCACCAATCCCCATTCCTCTGTGGCAACTACCTGAACGATTTCTGTGGTCGAAACTTTGGCTTGTCCGACGATTCACTGAGCGGCCAACTATTCGCAAAAGCCGGATTTATGCGCTTCGCGCCCTGCAAAGACACGGTTGCGCTTGAGGTTTCCGTGTACAACTGCGTTACCAACACTGTTGGCCTAGCTTTTGGCCTGTACGCTGGAAACTGCCTGGATTCGGCCATACTATACTACGCTGATTTATTGCTCGATGAAACGGATACGCTGCTTTTCACCAATTTGCAGCCAGACAGCATTTATTCGCTGATTGTCAGTGGCATTGGCGGCGCTGAATGCGAATTTAGTATCCAGGTGCTGGAGGGCATCGGAACGGCTGATCCGGATTCTCTGCTCTACGACTGCGCCGATGGATTTATTGAAGGCCCCTCGGTGCTTTGCCCGGGAGATATTGGCACCTACACTGTTGTACTTCCGAATTGCACCGTCACCGGAACGCAGTCGAGTGGCGGGAACGGTTACGCCTGTCCGCCTGTGGAGGCTTGCCCCTCGCCCGATTCCATGGTTTGGAAATGGCATATCCCCGCAAATACCTATTTTATCGGTGATAGCACCAGTTTAAGTGTTCAAATTGGCATTGACAGCGCATTTTTCGAATTGGACACTTTAGTCATGGATTCGATCTGGATCAGTTGGGCGCTGATTCCTTCCGGGGCTGCGCCAGACCCACTTCTTTTCTGTGATTGCGGTGGCGCTGGTGTGGGCATTATCGAAGCTAAACAGGTTACTTTCATGCACAATATTGAGTACCAGTCTTGTTTCCTGACCTGTGCCATGCCGGAATGTGAGGTGAACGGGGTTGTTTACACGCTGCCTGGCGAGTATGTCATTGACATTGACAATTGTAATCGACTGGTCGTGGTGGTTGAAGGCGATTTAGAAGCGCCTACATATTCAGACCCCGTAGCGACTTGCACCCCTAACAACAACGCTTTTACCGTTACATTTACCATTTCAGGAATGCAGCCTTTTCAAGTGGATGGCGTTCCATTGAGTGATTCGACCTACGTTTCTGCCCTAATTTCCAATGGAATCCAATATTCATTCACCATTGAACAGGCAAATGGTTGTCAGACAGTGCTGAGCGGCACGTATGACTGCACAGAGTTTTGCACCAACGATGCAGGCTTATTGGCTTCAGAAACGATGGGTACTTGCATGTCTGATACGGCATCATTGGCGGTCACCTCCTTAACCGATCCAGTACTTTCGCCCAATGACGTCGTCGCATACTGGTTGTTTGATGGTTCAGGCAACGTTATTGAGCAGCAGACTACTATGAATTTCACTTTTAATCCAGCCTTGATTCAAGCTGGTGAAACCTACTTTGTGCGCAGGGTGATCGGTCAGCCGGATATAAATGGACAGCCAGATTTGGAGCATGGCTGTACGCATTTTTCATCGGCCCAAGCCATTCTTTTTTATGCGCTGCCCGAGTTGAGCATTGGGGAAGACATGTTGATCAACCTGGGAAAACAGATTGACCTTCATGCCGAATCTGATTCAATACCGGCTTCTGTCGTTTGGACAGCAAGTAACGGTTGGAGCCAAGACGGCGGGCTTGATTGGACGATCAATCCTGAGGAAAATATGATGGTCAATTGTGCGATTGTGGACTCCAATGGCTGCGAAGCCCAGGATGATGTACAGATTTTGGTTGAATTGCAGGAAGGGATTTATAGGCCCAATACCTTGATGATCGGAGCAGATCAACCTGAAAATCAGTACTTTACCATTTACTCTGCCGATGGCTGGATTCAGCAAATCACTTCCCTTGCCATTTTCGACCGCTGGGGGGCAATGGTTTATAAAAACCAAGATTTCCCTGCCAATGTCCCAAATGCCGGCTGGGATGGCCATGTAAGAGGCAAGGCTGGAAAGCCAGGTGTGTACATCTATATGGCTGAAATACAGCTGTTAAACGGCGACAAACCAAGCTTCACAGGAACCGTGACACTGCTGAGGTAGTGCCGCAACCAGCGAGTGGGCCATGGCGTTTGGGAATCCAGATTCAAGGGTCACTCGCTGTATTTTTCAAATATTGAAAAAAGACCTTACGACCGCGTAATATTAAAGAAACTGAACATTCCGACTTATGAAAAAAGTAAATCTCATCCTGTTTTTGTGCGTCATGGGCATTGTAGCGGCCAATGGCCAAGCCAATTGCGGATCCCCTGCCCCTGGAGACTCTTGCTACCAGTCGCCCTTCCTCTGTGGTAATTACCTCGACAATTATTGTGGCGGAAATTTTGGGTTTACCGATGACTCTATAGCTGGCCAGTGGTATCAAAACGCGGGGTTTATCCGATTTTCGCCTTGCAGTGATACTGTATCAATCTCCGTATCGGGCAGCAATTGTACAACTGTGGGCATTGGTCTTTCATTTGCCCTTTTCGAAGGAAACTGCCCGATTCCAGGCCCATTGTTTTCGGCAGATGTGCTCCAGAATATTACAGACACCTTGACATTCACCAATTTACAGCCAGACAGTACGTATTCGCTGCTTATCAGCGGCATGAGTGGCAGCGAATGCGAATTCAGCATTCAGGTGCTCGAAGGCATCGGAACAGCTGCTGCTGACACCTTGAGTTGTAGTTGCAGCGACGGCGCTATTGATGGGCCGATGGTGCTTTGTCCGGGCGACACAGGCGTTTATGTAGCTGTTTTGCCCATCTGTTTTGCCACAGGCGGTGGCCCAATTGGCGGCAATGGGTATTCCTGCCCACCGCCCGACATTTGCCCCACCCAGGATTCCTTGGTTTGGAATTGGCATATACCCGCGGGCACTTATTTCATCGGAGATAGTACTGGTTTGAGCATTCAAATAGGCGTGGACAGCACCATTAGCAACCTCGACACGTTGATAATGGACTCTATTTGGATCAGTTGGTCCTTGGTTCCAACGGTAATGCCCGATCCATTGATCATTTGTGATTGCATTGGTAGTGCTTGTTCCGGGACGATTCCTGCAAAACAGATCACTATCAAACACGATATTGAAGAACATAGCTGTACCCTGACATGTGCCGATCCTCAATGTGCGATAAATGGGGTCATTTACACTTCTCCCGGCACTTTCATTGATAAAGTGGACAATTGTCTCACGCTCCTAATCTCCATAGATAGCGATTTCGAACCACCGTTTCCACCAATTATTGAACCAATCACCATTTGTGAAGGTGAAACAGGAACCTTAACCATCCTAAATCCTGAGCTAAACTATTTTTATTCCTGGAGTAACGGAGAGACTGGGCTAAGCATCAACGTGATGCCCAATGTGACGACGACCTATTTTGTAATCGTTACGGATATAATAAATGGATGCACTGTTGTTGAAGCTGTAACGGTTACAGTATTGCCTAAAATCATCGATAATCTAGGTGTTGTAGGCACTATTAGTTGTGCCCAGCCATGTATTGATTTTCAAGGAACTAGCTATTGCAATCCAGGTATTTACACCAAGGTGACCGGCCAATGCGGTCGTGATACTTTTGAAATTACCTTTGACAAGGAGCTTGTTGAAATGGGGGTAATAGGTGAATTAACCTGCAACATAGATTGTGTGGATTTTGAAGGGCAGAGTTATTGCCAGCCCGGTAATTTCATGGTGGAAGACTCTTGCTCCATCAAACAATTTAGCATTGTAGAAAACCTTGATGCGCCCATTTTTTCACCTCCATTGGCCGATTGTTTGCCCAATAACAGCCAATTTGTCATCACCTTTTCCATTACCGGTCAGCCGCCGTACAAGATAAATGGTAGTCCTTTGGCAGGCTCCAATTATCTTTCTGGGCCAATATTGAACAACACACAGTATTCCTTCATCATTGAACAGGCGAATGGATGTCAGACTATCCTTGCGGGCACTTTTGATTGCTCAGGATTCTGTATCAACGATGCCGGGGTGATTGGCCAAAATTTATTGGAAGGCTGTAGCGGGCAAAATACAGTTACTGCGGAATCAATTATCGACCCGATAGGCGCCCCTGGAGCTGTTATTGAATATTGGTTAATGGACGCTTCTGGTGCCATTCTTCAACAAAATTCAAGCGGGGAATTTGCTTTTGATCCCAACAACATGTCTTCGGAAGAAACCTATTTCATCCAGCGGGTGGTTGGTGAGCCGGATTCAAGCGGACACCCGGACTTGTCAGATCCTTGCACCGATACAACGACCAATCAACCGGTAATTTTCCATGATCTTCCCCAGTCCGTTAGCACCGCATACGCGCCCATTTGCGTTGGCGAAACAAACGGTGTGATTTCAGTTCAATTAATTGATGGGGCCGATCCGGTTCAGTATGCCATAAACAATGGCATCTTCAGCCCGGATATGGTGTTCGACAGCCTTTCTCCGGGTGATTTTACCGTTCATGTCCTCGATGCCAACGGTTGCCGAGGCGATACAGCCTTCGTACTCATGGAAGCTGATTCACTTGGACTTAGCATTGGCCCCGACCTCTCGATCAGCCTCGGAGACGAAGTAACACTGATGGCCAATGCCATGTCTGCACCAGTCTCTGTCAGTTGGTGGTCAAGTATAGGGTTGAGCCAAATGGGCGGTTTACAATGGACATTTGAGCCACCGCAGTCCATGCAGGTTACCTGTGCCATGATTGATTCGATTGGCTGTATGGATACAACATCCATTTTAATAAGCGTTTTGACGAAATATAAATTCGACATGCCCAACGCTTTTACGCCCAATGGTGACCAAGCCAACGATGTTTTCAAACCTGTGTATCGGGGTAACATTTTCAAGGAATACCACCTTAGCGTGTATTCCCGCTGGGGAGAACGTGTTTTTGAAACCCATACACCGGGAGATGGATGGGACGGAAGCCATAGTGGTAAACCAATGAACTCGGATGTTTACGTGTACGTTTTTGAATACGAATTCGCCACTGGTGAAAAAAGCGCCATGAGAAAGGAGCTGAATTTATTGCGGTAACT
>JBBRWA010000044.1:0-26743 GCA_038246345.1 Chitinophagales bacterium | reverse complement strand
TTATCATTAAATGATTCAATGGGTACGGCATTGGCTCTATCCTGAATTTGCACATCCGCATTCAACACCGATTCCACCCGTTCCAGCGCGCCCAAGCCTTTTCGAATGCTGTAGGATGCCCCGGAAAGATTCTTAGCAGGCTCAATAATGTTGTAAAAGGCGTATAAAAAAGTGATAAACGTTGCCGCTGAGATTTCCCCTGCAAACACCTGCTTTGCCCCGAACCACAGTAAAACGGATACCGCGCCGATACCCAGAAATTCGGAAAGTGGTGATGCCAGGTCACGGCGGCGATACAGGCGTGTGACCGCTTTGGCGTAGTCGTTGTTCTCCCGCCCGAAGCGTTCGGCCTGCCATGGCTCGGCATTAAAACCCTTTATAATGCGCAATCCGCCAAGCGTTTCCTCTAACAAGGATCCTATCAACCCAAGCCGCTGTTGGGCTTCTCCCGACTGCCGTTTAAGCGATCGGCCTACCGTGGCGATAATCAAGCCGGAAAACAGCATCAGCCCAAATACAAATACCAGTAGCCCCGGCGACACAGAGATCATAAAGATAAGACTACCGAGTATGACTATTGGTTCACGCGCTACCGCTTCTGTTGCGCCAACTATACTCCATTCTACCTCCTGTACGTCTGCTGAAACACGACTCATGAGGTCGCCTTTGCGTTCTTCTGAAAAATAGGCAAGGGGTAGTTCCAGTGTTTTTCCAACCAGTTTTTGACGCAAGTCACGTACAATACCATTGCGCACGGGCGCCAAAAAATACATGGAAAGGTAGCGGAACAGGTTTTTTCCGAAAAAAGTGGAAACCAAAAAAACACAGACAATAAATAAGGCCTCTTCCCGGCCATGGTTGGCAATCAATTGGGCGAAAAAATTGTTGAGCTTTGCTTCAAGCCCCTGCATACCAGGCACTTGTGACGACATTTTCAACTCTCCGGGATTGAACAGAATTTGTAAAAACGGCTGCAACACCGGAATGCTAATCACCATAAATATGGACATAAGCAGGTTGCAGATCACCGCCACGCCAATTAAACGTTTGTGGGGTGCATAATATCGAAGAAGTCGGAGCATCTTTTTATTGGATACAAGGCTTTTAAGCCCACTTTCGCCAGCGAACCCCAATAAGCAGTAAGATGATTACTGCCAAACTTAAGGAGAACCAAGCTACCATTTCCGTGTCGCCAGCGGCAATTCGTTTCAAGTAAATTCCGTACAGCGCCCAAGCAACTGCAAGTGCGTGGCCAAGGTTTCGTTGATGAAAAAGCATGAAAATAGCAAGTGATCCGCCGACTGCAATCATAACAATGGCCCACAATACGTCACTGTCACCTCCCGACCAGCCCATGCTCACCAAAAAAGCTGTTATGTTGGCAATGAGGGCCACGGTAATCCAGCCTTGGTATATGCCAAATGGCAGATGTTCCAGCCATTTTTCAAAAGTACTTGTACCCGGATTTCCAACACCTGCTGCGCGGTTGAGTTGCAGGAGAATATAGAGCAAATTAGCCATAACAACTACTGAAACAAGGACTTGTTCCCAATGCCATGCGAAGAGCCAAGCAATATTTAAGAAGCAGGAATAAGCAAACAGCCATCCGATTTTTTCCAGCATGGGTTCTACTTTGGCCGCTATTTTCTGGTTGAACAGAGCCACCACTTGTACGCCTCCCCATACGATAAGCCAAAGATAAATCACCCCCCAAATGGAGAAGGTAACACCTGCTGGCGTAAACAAGTTGGGAAATTGGTCGGAAAGCTGGCCTGGCGTTTTTCCGTTGAGCGGAAGGCTATTCGAAAGGAAGTTGACAACAAGTACTGCTATCAAGCTTACAATGTTTACAAATATGAGGGTGCGGGTCGTTTTTTTCATTGCGTTGAATATTCATTGGCAAATTTTGTCTGCCATTCTTCTATTTTTTTTGTCCGCTTACCACCTTCAGCGACAACAAGGTCACTGATTTCTTTGACAGCCTTCGCAAGTTTTGAGCCGGGGTATTTTTGAAGAATCAATACCCAGGCTTTTTTGAAATCTTCCGAAACCGTTTGACTTTCATAATCAAAAACAGGGGTGTTGTCAGAACCGTTTACCATCACCAGGCGCAGCCAGCGTTCTGATTCCTGGGTCTGGTAATTACGCACGAAGTATGGATTTTGCTGGTTGAATTTCTCCCAATAAATCGCGCGTTCGGCCAGGGTATCCAAGCCAATAATAATGCCGCCATCGTCGTAGGCGCTCTCTTTTTGCTCTGCTACATTTTGGAGTATGTATTCTTTCATGGGAGGTGTCACCTTGGTCGCGAAAAAATTGGCCAATTGTGCCCAATCAACAATGGGAAACACCATCCCTTCGCCAACCTCCAATCGAAAGCCATTTGCCACCAGGGACTTGGTGACGGGGTATTTATTCACATCAAATTTTTCGGTATGAATAGCTTCATAATCTTCATCTGTCCACTGCATGGCATCAGTCAGGTTATAAAAACTGCCTTCAGTTTCCATACGAAAAAGGAAACTTTCCAACAAGATAAAAGTGGCATCAGCAAGGGTGCCTGAAGCTCCTGCCAGGTTTGTTTTCACATAGTCAATAGCCTTTTTCCCGCTTTCCAACTTGGTGGGATTCAATGTTTTCAAAAATGCCGAAAGTTGGGCTAAGCGCGGCATATCTGGGCTGGTAGCCCTTGAGCCAGCATAAACTGGTTTTAAGGCCGCACTGTAAGCCCAGCCACCTTGCTGACTAGCGGCTATAGATTTTACCTTATAATATGGCTCGTTGTATGGAATGTCACGCAAAGTGGCTTCTTCTTTGTTGGCTGAAACTTCGCCACGACCTTCCACAAAGTCACCTTCGGCAAGTTGCGAGATCACCTTGGCATTTTTATTCGGCTCCTCCCGTAAGTTGAGTTTGTTGACAGTGACCGCATACAGCAACACCTCTGGTTTGGGCGAAGCTGGCGGGGCTGCTTCTGGCGGGGGCGGTACTATCGATGTGGGTTTTGAATCAGAACCACATCCACTTAAAAGTGACCATGCAATTATTACAAAAGTTGAAAAAACGCATATTAATTTCATCGTGAAATAATTGATGTGAATGTGTAGCAAAATTAAATAAACGAATACACCGTACCAGGGGCAATGGTCATTAACACAATAAGCAGCAAGCCAATCAATACCGCCCAGCGAATGCCCGCAGGTACCATAATACCTTCACTTCCGGCTTCCTCCTCGTTTTCCTTCGTGAAATATGCTGCAATGATGATTTTGAAGTAGTAGTAAATTGAAATGGCAGAATTGATCACAGCCAACACCACCAACCAGGGATATTTTTCAAATGCTGCGGTAAACAAGAAGTATTTACCAAAAAAACCAGCCAACGGCGGAATGCCCGCCAATGACAACATGGAAATGGCTAATACAGCGGCAAGGAATGGGCTATGCTTGCTTAATCCATTAAATGCCGCAAATGAACCGTCCCCTTTTTGCTCTGCCACAACAATGTAAGCTCCAAAAGCACAAATAGTTGCTATGGAGTACGTGAGTAAATAAAACATCAAGGCATTTTCGGCTCCTGCGGTTCCAATAGCCAGGATGGCCAGCAAGAGGTAGCCAGCGTGTGCAATGGAGGAATAAGCCATCATACGCTTGAAATTTGTCTGGAACAAGGCCGTAGTATTGGCCAATGTCATGGTCAGCGCTGCGATGATACTCAACGGAAGGCTCCAAACTTCTATGGAAGGGCCAAAAGCCATGGAAAAGAGTCGGTAGAATGCCGCAAAGCCCGCTGTCTTAACCACCGTCGCCATAAAAGCGGTAATTAAGTTGGGGCTGCCAGTATATACATCGGGTGCCCAGAAATGGAAAGGAACTGCGGAGACTTTGAAGCTCAAACCCATAACAATCATCAAAATGCCAACATTGAGCATCCAGGGCGAAGCGGTGCCAGATTCAATAACACGGCTGATGGTTGCGAGGTCGAAACTGGCGGTTGCGCCGTACACCAAGGTAATGCCAAAAAGCAAAATCCCTGTGGCAAAAGCGCCCATTAAGAAGTATTTCAACGCAGCTTCGTTGCTTGCCAGATCATCGCGGCGGCTGCCTGCCAGTACATACAAAGGGATGGACAGTATCTCAATGCCCAGGAACAGCATCACCATATTCGTGAAAGAGAACATGCACAAAGCACCACAAACACTGAACAGGATGAGTCCGTAATTGTCGCCAAGCGTATCGTGGAGGTTGCGAAATCCCCAACCAGACAAGGCAATAATGAGTGCTGTCGACAAGATGGCAACACCGGAAAATGCCAGTGCAAAACCATCAAAGTTAAACATGGTGTGGTAACTGTCGCTCCAAGCAAGCGCAGGGCCCGCTATAACAGCGCCAAGTGCCAAAAGAGTGCCTATCAGGGTGATAGGCTGCAGGAGTGCACGTTTATTCGTTAGCCCGGCAAACAGGGCAGCAAGTGCTGTAAAGAAGAGTATGAGTAGTGCGGTCATGTTAAATTACCAGTATCGTATCGGCCTTATCCGTTGTTCGGAGCAGCCCTTTTTTCGTTGTTTATTGGATGGTGATGCTTGTTTCTTCAAACAGTACCACGTCACCTGGCCTCAGTTTTTTGCGCTTTTGGGTTTCCACAGCGCCATTCACCATCACTTCGCCGTTTTCGATCCTAATGTTTGCTTCACCGCCCGTGCCAACTAAGCGCAGCAATTTGAGGAGGTTGTTAAGGGGGATGAAGTCGCTTTTGTTGAGTGTAAATTCCACTTTTTTAATTTTTTGTCCAATTTTAAATGGTAATTCCGTTTAATCTCCCAAGATGCGATTCATTGTTTGTTACCATCACTAGATTATTGTGAACTGCTGAAGCTCCATTTAACAGGTCAAAATCATCAATGATATTTCCTGATCGCTGCAATCTTACTTTTTCTTCAGCGTAAATATCAAAAGCTGTAAAAACAGGGAGTACCCGAACTTTTTGAACAAATTCTTCAATTACAGTTTTTCGCTTGACGGAGTTGTCACTACCTGCAGCGCCAAATTTTAATTCTGCTACAGTGATTTCGGAAATAAAGCAGTTGGCCCATCCTATCTGGCCAAATTTTACTTCCAAATCATATCGGCCTTTTAGGTAATAGATGCAGATATTCGTGTCGAGCAAATAGCCATTCATAGCGGCTCAATACTTCTGGTGAAAGTTCTTGAAGATCGGATGCGATCTATCCAAACCTCTGCAGAATCGCTGTCATCTAATGCACCGAATAGAGAATCACCTTGTTTTTTTTCCAATTTTCGGGAATTCTTCCGCTTGGTTTGAAGCATTTTACTGAGACGAATGATGATCTCCAATTTATCTTCCTCTGGCAAAAGGTTAATTAGCTTGAGGTAGTTATCCAATATCAATGCATCGTTTTTCATATAGAAAATGTTTCTGCAAAAGTAAATGAAAATTTTGCCAATGGAAAGTTGTCTTTAAAGCTGTACCGCCCCCAATATCTTGTTCACGCTGGCATCAGTGAGATTCAAAATAAGCCCTGGGAAAAAGCCCAATACCAATACCAGCGCCGCAATGATCCCCAAAACCAAAAACTCCCGGGTATTCACGTCAGCGAATTTTTCAGTGGCTGGGTTGGTTTCTCCAAAAACAACGAGCCCGTAAGCCCGCAACATGTACACTGCGCCAAAGATAATGGTCAAACCAGCCACAGCACCCATCCAAAAATTGTAGTTCCAAACGCCGTTCAACAGCAAGAATTCACCAGGAAATCCATTGGTCAACGGCACCGCTACCGAGCCGAGCATGATGATCATAAACAGGGTGGCAAATTTCGGAGCCGATTTTGCAATGCCGCCCATTTCTGACAGCGATCGTGTCCCAAGTCGATTTTCAATCATGTCCACGATGAAGAACAAACCAACAACGTTGATACCGTGGTTCAGCATTTGGATCACGCTGCCTTGTAACCCAGCTTTGTTCCAGGCAAAGATGCCCGCGGCAATCAACCCCACGTGCGCGATGGACGAATAGGCTATCAGGCGTTTTAAATCAGTTTGCTTCACCGCAATAATACTGGCGTACACAATACCAATGATTGCCAGCACGATAAAAATCGGCACCAGTGTATGTGCCGCCTCAGGCGCCATTGGCATCATCCAGCGAATGGCACCGTAGGTGCCCATTTTCAACATAATACCGGAAAGTAACATGGTGCCGCCTGTTGGTGCTGCTACATAAGTGTCAGGCTGCCAGGTATGGAAAGGGAAAATGGGCATTTTCACCGCGAATGCGAGGAAAAAACCAAGCATGACCCAATTGGCAACGTCCGAATCCAGGTGAACTTGGATCAAGTCGGCCCAGGCAAATGAATGTATCGCCCCTGCCATGTCTCCGGCTGGCGCTCCTGTTTGCAAGTACAAATACAACAGCGACAACAACATGAACAGCGAACCCACAAAAGTGTAAATGAAAAACTTCAGGGTAATACGGATCCTTTCATGGCCGCCCCAAATGGCGCAGATAAAATAGATCGGAATCAACGCCAGTTCGTAAAAAACATAAAACAAGAGGCCGTCCTGTGCCAGAAAAACGCCGTTCAACGCGCCGAGCATCAACAAAAGCAGGCCGTAGTAGCGTGGTTCGTTGTCGAAAGTACGGCTCCAACTGCTCAAAACAATGAGGGGAGCAAGCAAGTTGGTCAGCAGCAGCATCACAAAGGTGACACCATCCATACCGAGGCTGAAATGAATTCCAGCCGAAGCAACCCAGGGCACGTCAAAGCTGCAGTTCATGCCTTGGCTGTAATCACAGCTGAAGCAGTAAAGGGTGGCCGCAAAGTTTGCCAACGAAGCAACCAGCGCAATTTGGCGCGAACCAGCTGTTCGAGATAACAGCAATAAAGCTGCGGCAATGAATGGTATGAGTATGAATATTAGTGACATTGTGTTATTTGAACTTGTATAGCACGTTATGTTCGTTGTGCCAAATGGTATCAAGACGGTTAGCGGTTTCTTTCATTATTGTTGTTTACACAAAAAGGGTCATCAACAAGGCAATCGCCCCAACAACCATTCCCAACAAATAGTACTCAATATTGCCATTTTGCAGCTTCCGGAATTGCGCGCCGAGGTACTGCACCCCGCTGCCAATACCGTTCACAAGACCATCTACGCCTTGAATGTCAATGAAATAGTGAAAAAACTTGGACAGTTTTTCCACAGGGCGTACAAAGAGAAAATCGTATATTTCATCGACATAAAATTTGTTTGCCGCCAATTTGGAAAACCCCGTCAGTGAAGCGTCCGCTACCGGCAGGTTGGACTTTTTACCATAAATGAAATAGCAAGCAATAATGATGGCGACTGCCAAAGAGGTCGTGAAAAGCATCAAACCCCATTCTGTCGTCGCATCCAGGTGTATTTCATTGAACGGAATAACCGCTTCAAACCAGTGTGCAAGCCATTGCTCGTTGCCAAGGTGCAGGAAGTGCGGCGTGTTCAAAAAGCCGCCGACGACCGACAAAACCGCCAAAATGATCAGCGGAATGGTCATCACTTTTGGACTTTCATGCAAATGGTGTTGCTGCTCATGGGTGCCCCGGAATTCGCCAAAGAAGGTGACAAAAAACAATCGGCTCATATAAACTGCGGTCAATGAAGCGCTCAAAACGCCCAAGACCCACCACAGCATTCCACCATGCGCATACGTGAAGGCAAAAATTTCGTCTTTTGAAAAGAAGCCAGCCAGGAGTGGGAAGCCCGAAATGGCAAAAGTGCCCATGAGGAAAACCCAAAAAGTAACGGGCATCGCTTTGCGCAGGCCACCCATCTTGCGAATATCCTGCTCGCCGCCCATGCCGTGGATCACACTGCCCGCAGCGAGGAACAACAAGGCTTTAAAGAACGCGTGGGTAGTAACGTGAAATATCGCCGTGGCATAAGCACCCATGCCCAAAGCCAGGAACATTAAGCCCAACTGCGATACAGTAGAATAAGCCAATACTTTTTTTATGTCGTTTTGCCGCAAGCCGATAATGGCTGCAAAAATGCTGGTAACCAAACCAATAATGGCCACAAAATGCATCGCATCGGGCGACAAGCCATAAATCGGATTGCAACGCGCAATTAGGTACACACCTGCGGTTACCATTGTAGCCGCGTGGATGAGGGCCGAAACGGGTGTCGGGCCTGCCATGGCATCGGGGAGCCAGGTGTACAGCGGTATTTGGGCGCTTTTGCCCATCGCGCCAATGAACAGCAACAGGCAAATAGCCGTTGCAACGCCCGCTTCCAAACGAATGGTCGGGATGGCCGCAAAAATGTCGGTATAGTTGAGGCTGCCGAATATTTTGAAAATCAGGAAGATGCCCAGCAACAAGCCCAGGTCACCGATACGGTTCATGATGAACGCTTTGCGGGCTGCCTTTCCAAATGCCTTGTTGGTGTACCAAAAGCCGATCAACAGGTAGGAGCAAAGTCCCACACCTTCCCAGCCAAAGAACAACATCAGGAAGTTGTCGCCCATTACGAGCAGCAACATGCTGAATATGAACAGGTTGAGGTATGCAAAGAACTTATAAAAGCCTTCATCGTCGTGCATGTAGCCGATGCTGTACACATGGATGAGTAAGCCTACGCCCGTCACGATCAGCATCATCCAGACGGATAGCTGGTCGACCAGAAAGCCGAAGTTGACGCTCATGCTGTCGACCGTGAAGAAGTTGTACAACGTCATCTGAATAGGGCCGGACGCTGCCACCTGGTTGAAGCAGGCCACGCTCAGCAGGAACGACACCAGCAAGGTGCCGGAACCGATGATGCCGACCATTGTTTTGCTCAGGTTTTTGCCGAACAGGCCGTTGATGGCGAATCCGATGAGCGGGAGAAAGGGAATTAGTGGTATAAGTGAATTCATCATTTCAATATTTCCGCTGCCGTACCTGATTAGGGTTTACGACAGTAAGGCAGTTGTCAAAATTTAAATCTTGGTTTTCACGCAATACAATCATTATTTTAAATAATTCACCAGGTGTCGGCATTTCTTTAAAACGTGAGTAAAGGACTCCCTTTTCTGGTTTCATGTTTTTTCTAAAAATCAAATCCCCATAGTCTCGATCAAAAGTCAGGATTAATCGTTTGGTTTCAATCGCCAATTCCATTACCTCCTCGTCAGAAATTCCACTAAAATCAGCACCAATTGCCAACACATCATAGCCTACATTTCTCAGTAAAAGTGTAGTCTCCAGTGGAAAATTTTCGTTGGCTATCAGGTTCATTAGGATGCTTGTAATTCAGTTTGGTACATCAAACCATCTTCCATACAGTCCGAAACATAAGCAAAAACTGCTTGAAGGCTTTCTTTTGTGAGCCTTGGGTAGTTTTTTAAAATCATTTCTTCCGACCAGCCGCTTGCTAACAACTTTAATATATGTTCCACAGAAAGCCTTGTTCCTTTGATACAAGGTTTCCCAACTAAAACATTCGAGTCTGTTCCGATATGGTCTTGCCAGTTCATAGATTCTTGATTTTGAATTGGTTAGTTCCGTAGCTTATCAAGTAATGAGATATCCGTGCTTTTTGTGTTCCGGTAAATCATCACCAAAATACCAAGCCCCACAGCTGCTTCCGCAGCCGCTACCACCATGATAAAAAACACCATGATTTGGCCCTGTGCATCGGATAGATAGGTAGAAAATGCCGCCAGCAACAAGTTGACCGCATTGAGCATGAGTTCGATGCACATGAGGACAACGATGGCGTTGCGGCGCATGAGTACGCCGAATATGCCAATACAGAACAGCACTGAGCTGTAAAGTACATAGTGTTCAATGGGTATGGATCGTATTGTTTCTTGCATCTATTTCTGAGTGATGAGAGATGAATGATGAGTGGGAATCACTATTAAAGTCTTGTATCCCGTTTTCCGACCAATACCGCGCCTACCATTGCCGCCAAAAACAGGATGCCAGCGATTTCGAAGGGAACAACAAAATCGGTGAAAAGGACTTGGCCAAGGTTCTCTACCAGGCCTACCGAGGAATTACTCACTTCTGGAGTCTGGATGCTGACACTGCCTTTTAAGGCCCCAACCAAGGTTACGAGTAGTAAGCCCGATGCAATGCCCGCACTCAATTTCCAGATGGTGGATTTCTGCGGCTCTGTATCTTCATTCAAATTGAGCAACATCAATACAAACAGGAAAAGCACCATGATCGCGCCTGCGTACACGATGATGTGTACGACAGCGAGAAACTGTGCATTTAGCAGCACATACTGCCCGGCAATGGCAAAAAAGGTAAGAATAAGGTACAACACGCTGTGCACAGGGCTTTTGGCAAAAACCATGAGCAAGGCCGTGACGATTGTAATTAGGGCAAGGGTCAGAAAAATATACTGGTCCATAAAAGTTGGTCTATGTCTTGTTCCGGAAGGTTTTTCCGTATTACTTGGCTTCGGTAAGGTGTTTCTGGCGCACGGTGATATCTATCCGCTTGTCTGGCTCAACACCTTCTACGAGCAGGTCTTTTCCAAATATAAAATTCTGGCGCACGTAGTCGCTTGGCACAATACGATCCGTCAGGAAGATGGCTTCTTCCGGGCAGGCTTCTTCACAAAGTCCGCAGAAAATGCAGCGCAGCATGTTGATTTCATATTCCGCAGCGTATTTCTCTTCCCGATATAGGTGCTCCTCGCCTTTTTCGCGTTCGGCGGCCACCATGGTGATCGCTTCTGCGGGACAAGCTACGGCACATAGCCCGCAGGCGGTGCAGTTTTCGCGGCCTTGTTCGTCGCGCTTCAGCACGTGCCACCCGCGATACACCGGGGCAAATTCGCGCGTCACTTCCGGGTAGCGCAGACTGGCCGACTTACCGAAAAGCGTTTTAAAGAAGTGCTTGAGCGTGATCCACATACCCGCAAAAATGGCGGGCAAATATATTCGTTCCATGAAGGTCATTTCCTTCTTGACGACAAGTTTTGAGCGATTTGTGAGTGATTGCATAAGTTATTACTTAACTATTGGGTTAAAGGAGCAAGTTTAGATTCCACCCACTTTGCAAAGGGTTCTTTTTCTAAATTGCCACTCGCCAATTTCAAAATGATCTGTTCTTGTTCGTCATCTTCTGCATCCAAAATAAAACCATTTATGTACAGAAAATGAACCATTGCACCGTGTCCAACGCGTTTGTTCCCGTCGATAAACGGATGTTGCGTTACCTATTCAAAACAAACAATCGCCGCTTTTTCAGCAATGCTTGGGTATTGTTCTTGTCCAAAATAACTGGCTTGTGGGGCAGCGACAGCAGATTCAATACTGCCTTGTCCCTCAAACCAGTGCCACCTCCAGAGTCAACGATGGCATCATCGTGGATATGGATAATGTCGCTGAATGTGAGAAAGAAAAGTCTCATGCCAGCTTTTTGTAAAGTTCCTTGTATCGGGTTCTCACATAGCCGCGCGCTGCTTGAAACCTTTTGTCTTTCTCCGTCAAATAGTTCTCAATTGCCTCATTTACAAGTTCATCCATCGAGATGTTCAAGCTTTTTGCTGTTTCTTCCAGCAAGGCTTTTTGCTCATCGTTTATTTTAATCGTTATCGAACTCATTGTTTTTCAATTTAAAAGTGAAACAATGTTTACAAAACGGAAATTACTAGGTTATCAGTTCCCAAACAACAATGAAGCCCCTCCTGTCAATACCATATTCAAAATCGCCAGCGGGATCAATACTTTCCAGCCGAGGTGCATCAATTGATCGTAGCGGAAACGAGGCAAAGTCCAACGGATCCACATGTACACAAATATAAAAAAGAAGGTCTTGGCAAAAATAACGACCGGCCCCATCAAACCCCACAACCAGCCCGGATCAACACCAGGGAAATGATAGCCGCCGAAATACACCGTGGCAATCACCGCCGAAGAAATGAACAGGTTGATGTACTCCGCAAACAGGAAAAAGCCCAGTTTCATGGCGCTGTACTCCGTGTGGTAACCGCCAACAAGTTCTGTTTCACATTCAGGCAAGTCAAAAGGTGCGCGGTTGGTTTCTGCCAAAGCACACACAAAAAAGATCAAAAAGCCCAAAGGTTGTGCAAATACATTCCACTGCGGAATAAAGCCAAACCATAAGCCCGATTGTCCTTCTGCTATGCCACGAAGACTCAACGTGCCCGAAAGCATGATGATGGCAATAACACTTAGCCCCATCGCCAATTCATAAGAAATCATCTGAGAGCTGGCGCGAATGGCGCCATACAATGAGTATTTATTGTTCGATGCCCAACCACCAATCATGATACCGTAAACACCCAGCGATACAAAACCCAGGACGTACAAAATGCCAATGTTCACATCTGTTACCTGCAAATCGACATTTAAGCCAAATCCAGTGAACACTGTGCCCCAAGGAATGACCGCCGAAGTCATCAAGGCCACAAAAATGAATACCCCAGGCCCCAAAATAAACAAAGTGCGGTTGGAATCCTTCGGGATAAAATCCTCTTTGGTAAACATTTTTATCCCGTCGGCTATTGGCTGTAGAATACCGAATGGCCCGGCGCGATCAGGCCCCAAACGATCCTGCATAAATGCGGCCACCTTGCGCTCGCCATACGTGGAATACGCCGCAATGCCAAGGGTGACGACAAACAAGATGAGGATCAACACCATCTTTTGGATGACAACAGCCGATATGAAGAGTAGTAGAGCAGTCATTTATTAATTTGATAATTTGATAATTTGGCAATTTGATAATGGCACGTTACTCGCAGCCGATTTTGGATAGCAGCCATTTGCCGTTCTCTTTTTTCATTTCGAAGGCACGAGGGCCACCGTTTAGGCCATTTGGGTCAAGCAAAAGTTGGACGCTGGCATGGTCGCCTGATATGGTTGCTTTTACCGGCGCGATCATGAATTCCTTTTCGTCCCAGTCTTGACCACAGTAATAGCGGTTGTAATCCATACAGGAAAGCACATCTCCAACTTCTTCGGATTTCCAGCTTTCAGCGCACTCGAGATAGTATTTTGTCTCGTTTTCCACCAATGTTGTACTGACTACGCCGCTTTTCATAAATGCTGCAAGGTACTCGGCAAGTTTTGCTTTATCCAATGTAGGATACTTGCCTTCTTCATTAATGAAATTGATTTTATAAGTCAAGTCCTGATAGTTGGCACCATACCATGTAAAAAAGGTGTGTAATGCGTCTGCAATACTCGCGGAATCAGCACTTGCCGATACCGCTGGCTTTGCCGTTTGAGCATCAGCGAGCCTTCCATTTTCGCCACAAGCGGCAAATAGGAGGAACAAGAAGGGTATGAAAGCCAGGTTTTTCATTTTCAGTGTATTACAAAAATTACACGACCGTGATAGATTCACCTTTGAAATGGTTTTGTGAAATAACCGAGTGGCGGTCAATATCGCGCGGCCCTTCTATCGTCCAGTCATTTTTGTCCTTTTTCTCGAAACGGCAGGTATTACATATAAATTCGTGCACCTCACCATATTTGTCCTTGCGGGCCGTAACCCGGAATATTTCTCCGCCGTACATCCAGGCAACTGCCTTGCCGGAGCAAGTGGGGCAATCTCGGTGTGCGTCCATGGGGTTCAGGAACCACACGCGGCTTTTGAAGCGGAATGTTCGGTCGGTGAGCGCGCCCACCGGACACACATCGATCACGTTGCCGCTGAACTCGCTGTCGATAGATTTTTCGATGTAGGTGCTGATCTCTGCGTGGTCGCCGCGGCCAATGATGCCGTGTACGCGCTCAGGTGAAAGCTGTTTGGCGACGTACACACAGCGCCAGCACATAATGCAGCGGGTCATGTGCAGCTTGATGTATGGGCCAATGTCGATTTTCTCGAAGGTGCGGCGCTCAAACTCATACCGGGTGCCAGATTTTCCATGCTCAAACGAAAGGTCCTGCAAATGGCACTCCCCTGCTTGATCGCATATTGGGCAATCGAGTGGGTGGTTGATGAGCAGGAACTCCGTGACTGCCGCGCGGGCTTCCGTCACGGCAGCATCCGTTTTGCTGGCCACTTCCATACCGTCCATCACCACCGTCTGGCAAGAAGCCATCAGCTTGGGCATTGGGCGCGGGTCTTTCTCCGAACCTTTGGTGACTTTCACCAGGCAAGTGCGGCACTTACCCCCCGAGCCTTGCAAGGAGGAATAGTAGCACATGGCGGGCGGCACGAGGTCGCCGCCAATCTGGCGCGCTGCGTTGAGGATGGTGGTGCCTTCGGCAACTTCAATTGTTTGTCCGTCTATTGTAACTGTTGGCATTATCTAAATTTGATAATGTGATAATTTGATTAATTGACGTATTTCATTGCGCTTAATAACTGCAATGAATTCGTCTTTTGGTTATTCAATTCTTTTTTGGGTCTTTGGAAAAAATTGCATTCCCTGAGCGGCTTTATTCCCCTAACTCTTTTTTTATCTTCATCAATAACTTATCCGTTACCCAAAAACCAGCCTTGGTTCTAAGGTCTTCAACTACTGATGCGACATTAGTAATTAACCCTTTTTCTTTCGCCTTGATTAGGACACCAATGATGCCTATAGGATGAAGCCCTAAACCTTCCGCAATTTTAGTACCTGCACGTTCATCCATCAAAATCCATTCTGCTGAAAGCTCCTGAGCTAGCACTATTGCCTCTTATTCTCCTTCATCCAAATCAGTAAGCAGGGCTGTAATTTTTGACTGATCACGAACACTGTGCACACTAAGCCAATCTGCTGCTATAAACATTTTCAAATCTATTCCAAAACTTACAAGTTCCAATATTTCCTCTTGAACAATTGGTGGAATAATTACCTCACCAAATATATCTCGCAATAAATCCAATTTGCCAATTTGGATCAAATTGGAAATTGGTGAGGTGTCAGATACTACTATCATGGCAAGAGCTTCGCAGATTTCAAATCTCGCTTAAAATCCTCTTCAGTATAATGAACCGCAATTTTGCGCTTTGCCAATTCTTTTTGAAACTGCATTTTGTGCATACCTGCTACCTTAGCACATTTGCCAAGTGATACCTGCTTTTCCTGAAAAAGCCAGATTGCCAAACCCAAACGAGCCTCTTCGAGTGTGAGGTGTGAGGCATTTACGATTTCTTCTGAAATTTCTAATATCATGGCATTCAATTATTTAGTTCAACAAAGATAGGCTTTATCAAACGGATACTGCCACCGGCTCCCCTACCAATCCATAATTCCTTTCCAAACACAACTTCGGCTCCTTCACATGCCACTCAAACTCCTCCCTGAAATGCCGAATCGCAGCATTGACCGGCCAGGCAGCAGCATCGCCGAGCGGGCAAATAGTATTGCCTTCAATTTTCTTAGCCACATCAGCCAGCAGGTCGATGTCGCTCAATTTTCCTTGTCCGTTTTCCATGCGGTGCAGCACTTTTTCCATCCAGCCAGTGCCTTCGCGGCAAGGCGAACATTGCCCGCAGGATTCGTGCGCATAAAATCGGCTGAAATTCCAGGTATTGCGCACGATGCACTGATCTTCGTCGTACACGATAAAACCTCCAGAGCCGAGCATGGACCCTGATTCAAATCCGCCGTCGGCCAAGCTTTCGTAGGTCATTAAGCGGTCTTCACCCTTTGCCGTTTTACACACCAGATAGTGCGGCAGGATTGGCACCGAAGAGCCGCCTGGCACACATGCTTTGAGCTTTTTGCCGTTTTTGATGCCGCCACACCATTGGTCTGAGTAGATAAACTCCTCCACGGTGATGTTCATCTCAATTTCATACACACCCGGCTTATTGATATTGCCACTGGCAGAAATGAGCTTGGTGCCAGTGCTTCTGCCAATGCCGATTTTAGCGTATTCGTCGCCGCCATCATTGATGATTGGCACTACTGCTGCGATTGTTTCAACGTTATTGACCACCGTTGGGCTTTGCCAAAGTCCTTTTACGGCCGGGAATGGTGGTTTAATACGCGGGTTGCCGCGCTTGCCTTCGAGGCTTTCGAGCAAAGCAGTTTCTTCGCCACAGATATAGGCACCTGCGCCGATATTCACATACATATCATGGTCGAAACCCGAACCGAGTATGTTTTTGCCCAGCCAACCATTCGCATAAGCTTCTGCAATAGCCCTTTCCAAAATGAACAAAATCCAGGAGTATTCGCCGCGGATGTAGATATAGGATGTTTTTGCCCCTAGTGCAAACGAAGACGTTATCATGCCCTCAATAAGCAAGTGCGGGATTTTTTCCATCAAGTAGCGATCTTTGAAGGTACCGGGTTCGCTTTCGTCCGCATTGCAAACAAGATAACGCGGCACGCCTTCCGGCTTAGCCAGAAACGACCACTTCATGCCCGTCGGGAAACCCGCACCACCACGACCGCGCAGGCCGCTCTTTTTCACCTCCTCCACCACGGCTTCGGGCGACATGGTTTTCAATGCCTTTTCCACGGAGCGGTAACCGCCATTCTTGCGGTACACTTCGTAGGTTTTTATGCCCTCAACCTGGGCGTGTTCTAACAGTAATTTGCGACTCATACTTTTAATTTGATAATTACACAATTTGATAATTTGATAATTACACAATTTGTGAAAATCATAATCTTTGGTGGTTTAGGGGTCTTGTCACAGGTTATTTAGAATTCTGTTCTTCTTTGTCAAATGCCGCTTGAAAATCATCGCGCAAACGCTCCGGGGTCATTACCGCGCATTGAAAATCGGGCGTCGGGAAAACACCCACTTTCATTTTTTCTGCTTCAAAATCATCGAGCCAATCCACAAACTCGAACAGGTCGAGCGCCTCGGCCCTGAATTCTGGATAATCTCCGCTTTTTTTGAAAACCTCCGCAAACTCCGGGTTTGGGAACACAGCGATCACATCCGTGCCATCTTCATCGTCTTCAAGCATCAACCAACCTTCATCGTCGGTCAATCCCCATACTTCTTCCTCTGCCATCACTGTTCGGAGGAAATACTTGTAGCGGCTTTCTGGCCTTCTAGCCAGGGTTTCTTCTATTTGTTTATCGGTCAGTTGCATTGCGTTATTTTTTGCTTAGTGCATTTTCCAGGTTCCCTTGTCAATTTTCCCCACACGGCAGTCCTCAATAAATTGATCGATTTTTGTCTCCGTCAGGTGCTCATGGTAAAACTCTCCTACCTGCATCATCGGTGCATAACCACAGGCCCCGAGGCATTCCACTTGTTTGATGGTAAACATGCCATCTGGTGTTACCTGATTTTTGCCAATACCGAGCTTCAATTTCGTATATTCGATGATCTTTTCGGCACCTTCAATGGCACATGGGCCAGTATGGCAAAACTCGAGCACGTATTTACCTACAGGTGCGAGGTTGAACATCGAATAAAATGAGGCAACCTCGTACACCTCAATGGGGGAGATGGTCAACGTTGCGGCCACTTCATCCATCGCCGACACACTAAGCCAGCCATGGTTTTCCTCCTGTGCCAAATGCAAGGCGCGCAGGATGGCGCTTTTCCCGCGTCCTTCCGGGTATTTTGTCACAATTTCCAACACTTCCTTGCGTGCTGCTTCAGAGTATTTGAACGGTGAGCCGTTTTGTGTAGGTGCTGCGTGCATTATTTCGTTGTTCGTTGTTCGTTGTTCGTTGATCGTTGTTCGTTTGCCAGCTTCCATCGTTGTTCGTTGACGGTTGTTCGTTTGCTAACGCTTAGGCTTCCGAGTGTTCTTCTGGTGAAATGAGTGAATGTGTTATTCCGCAATCCACATTCCGCACTCCGCAATCCAACATCCGCACTCCGCAATCCAACATCCGCACTCCGCAATCCAACATCCGCATTCGTCAAGCGTCTAGTTCTCCCGCAATGACATTCATGGAACTCATGGTCAGGATAGCATCGGAGAGCATGGAGCCTATTATCATTTCAGGGTATGCCTGGTAATAAATGAAGCAAGGGCGGCGGAAATGGAGCCTGTATGGCTGCCTGCCACCGTCGCTGATGAGATAAAATCCGAGTTCGCCATTTCCACCTTCTACGGCGTGGTACACTTCGCCAACGGGAATGGGTACTTCTTGCATCACCACTTTGAAATGGTAAATAAGGGCTTCCATTTTGGTGTACACGTCTGGCTTTTCTGGCAAGTAAAATGCCGGTACATCAGCGTGGTATTCCCCTTCAGGTAAGTTATCATAAGCCTGGTGGATGATGCGCAAGCTCTGGCGTATTTCTTCCTGGCGCACCACAAAGCGATCATACGTGTCGCCTGCGGTTCCTAATGGAATATCAAACTCAAAATCTTCGTAGCTGCTGTATGGGTTCATCACGCGAACGTCATAGTCAACACCTGCGGCGCGAAGGTTTGGGCCCGTGAAACCGTAAGCCACAGCCCGTTCAGCAGAAATGGGGCCAACGCCGATGCAGCGGTCCATAAAAATGCGGTTGCGCGCCAACATGCTGTTAAATTCCTCAAAACGCGCCGGGAAACCTTTCAGGAAATCCTTTAGTTTGGTATGAAAAGCAGGGGTAAAATCGCGTTCCATGCCCCCTATGCGGCCAATATTGGTGGTCAATCGAGAGCCACACACTTCCTCAAACATGTCGTAGATTCGCTCGCGCTCCTGAAACATATAGGTAAAGCCCGTGAGTGCCCCTGTGTCGACACCTATAACAGTATCGCAAACAAGGTGGTCGGCGATGCGCGACAACTCCATGATAATCACCCGCATGTACTCCGCCCGTTTGGGCAGTTTACAGCCTATGAGCTTTTCTACCGTCATGTGCCAACCCATGTTGTTGATGGGCGAGGAACAGTAGTTGAGCCGATCAGTGAGCGGGGTGATCTGGTTGTAGGGGCGGTGCTCGGCAATCTTCTCAAAAGCCCGGTGTATGTACCCGATGGTCGGCTCCGCGCTCACGATTTTTTCACCGTCTATCTTCAAGACGTTTTGAAAAACTCCATGCGTGGCCGGGTGGGTCGGACCAAGATTGAGGGTTGCGAGTTCTCCATCGAGGTTGTCGAGGGAGGAAAAGTATGATTGGACTTGCATGTCAAGTATTATTCAATAGATTTTCAAATTCACTTAGGTTCAGCACAGTAACTTCAGGGAAGTCTACATTTCTTAACCTTCTAAAGTCGCGATCTTCCGTCACCAAAAAATCTGCCCCTGCAGCGATAGCCGCATCTACAAATTTGTTGTCATCAGGGTCATTCAAGAGATTCCAGAAAAAATAGGTTTCAATTGCTTCTACATTTTCAGCGATTTGAAGAAATGAAATAAACGCACCCGCTGCACCTACCCCATACTTCAGTATCAATATCTCCTCATATTCCAAAAGTATTTCGTGCGAAATAACAATTGCAAATCGTTCTTCCCTAATTGCTTCAATTATCCAATGTGCTTTTGAACGAGCAGATAAAGAAGATACTAGGATGTTGGTATCAAGAACGATTCTCACTTTTTAAGGTCGCTACTTTTGGTTTTACGCCATTCTGCCATTAATGCTTCAGTATACCCTTTCGCATCCCAAGCGTGATTGGCTTCCTGAACTGCTTTGTCCAAAAAATACTTGGATAAAAACTTTTTTATAACCAAAAGGTCTTCATCAGAAACATCCTTGGCGTACAATTTCAGCAACTCCATCTGGAGATTACTTAATTTTTTTGCAGGTTGAATTTGTGTTGTGCTCATAGCCTTAGCAGTTATTTCACATTTGTTATTTTTTAGGTTTCTTAGGAGTAGTATCTCAACTGAAATTCTATTATCTAATCAAAGGATTGTCCAACGTGTCCATCCCGCCCAAAAAAGCGGTCATCTTTATCCGTCCTCGTCCCGTCCTCCAAACGATATTCCTTTCGCATCGGAAACACTTCCATGTCGTCCACATTCAAGATGCGGCGCAGGTCGGGGTGCCCGGTGAAAATGATGCCGAAAAAATCGTACTCCTGGCGTTCCATCCAGTTGGCCGTTGGCCATAGTCCGGTGGCCGTTGGAACATGCGGGTCATCTTTGGGAAAAAATATTTTTACACGCAGGCGCACATTTTGGTACCAGTTGTGCAGGTGGTAAATGATGCCAAATTCCTGCCCGGCATTTTCAGGGTAGTGAATGGCGCAGAGGGTTGTCAGGAAATTGAATGCCAATTGCTCGTCGTCGCGCATAAATTGCAATAAATCAATTACTTGCTCCCGTGTCGTATGGACATTGAATATGCCATCAAGCGCGGTATCAGAAGAAAGCACGGCTCCAGGCGCTATTTCCCCCAAGCGGGTCAGAATATTGTCGTAAGAAATTGCCATGTCGTTTTTTGGGTTTCATGGTTTCATGGTTTCATGGTTTCATGGTTTACGCGATTTGATCGTTAATTTTGAAATTACTTTTCAAGGAAAAAACTAATCGTATAAACCATGAAACCATGAAACCATGAAACCATGAAACCCCTAATTTTTTTTATGCGATTTGATATTTATCCAGCAAATGTTGGTACTCCGGAGAATGTCGACGGCGGGTTGGTTCGTTGCGCACCAATTCCTGGATTTTCAAGACCCCGTCAATAATCTGCTCCGGACGCGGTGGGCATCCTGGCACGTATACGTCTACCGGGATAACCTTGTCGATGCCCTGAAGCACTGAATAGGTGTCAAAAATACCGCCTGAACTTGCGCAGGCCCCAACGGCGATCACCCATTTGGGCTCTGCCATCTGTGTATAAACCTGCTTGAGAATTGGCCCCATCTTTTTCGCAATAGTACCCATTACCATCAGCAGGTCAGCCTGGCGGGGAGAGAAAGACAGTCGCTCCATACCAAATCGCGCCAAATCGTAGTTAGCGCCCATTGTGGCCATAAACTCGATGCCGCAACAAGAGGTAGCGAAAGGCAGAGGCCATATAGAGTTGGCACGCGCCATCCCCAAGACTTTTTCAATATTGGTCAATTGGTAGCCTTCGCCAATATAACCTTCGAGTACTTCTTCTTTTGTAACAATCATTTTTTTTATAGGCTGTTGGCTGCTGGCTGTTGGCTGTTGGCGGCTAATGGCTAACAGCTAATGAGCTAACAGCTAATATTCATTTATCCCATTCAAATGCACCTTTCCGGTACACATAATAAAACCCCACGAGGAAAACTCCTACGAACATCAACACGGCAACAAAGCCCTGGATACCCATACCAATTTCTTTGAAATGCTGGAAATTGACCGCGTAAGGATAGAAAAAAATTACCTCCACGTCGAACAATACAAAAAGGATGGCCGTCATGAAATACTTGATGGATACGGGCATACGCGCATTGCCTTGCGCCTCAATGCCACACTCAAAACTTTCATCTTTTTTCAAACCGCTGCGGCGTGGGCCTAGCATTGGCACCAAAACAAGCACCAAAGCCACGAAGCCAATGGCAACAAGTGATTGCAAAACGATGGGTAAGTATCCGGACGGTTCCATAATTTCTTTGAAATGTATCTTTTAAACGTTTTTTGCCGTGTTTAGGTTGTGATTTTGATAAAAAACACCACAAAACTGGCTTTGAGGTCATTCAGCCGCAAAGGTATCAAAAAGGGCTCCAAACTTTAGCCCCTAAATACTGTATATGAGACAGTATGTTGCCTAATTTGGAATTTATCCATTGCGCTGTCGCTGAAAAAAGCAACATTTGCAGTTCATAACTAATTGCACATGAATCGAGAATCAACCATTGGCCTTGCCATTGCCTTGCTGACCTTACTTTTTGTTTTTCTGGAATCTGCTCCGACAGGACATTCTACCGAAAGTCCACGAGTCGACCAAAATCAGCAACTTTTTTCAGCAACTTATGGGACGCCATTAATAAATGGTGTCAGCGACGATGTTGTTTGGCAATCAGCCCATTGGTTGCCCCTAGATCAAGTTTGGATGGGAGACATTCCCACGGCCGAAGATTTTTCAGGCCGTTACAAAATTGCCTGGGATGAATACAACCTCTACATACTAGCAGAAATCACGGACGACACCTTAATTGACATTCACGTTGACGGACTTGAAAAATACTGGGACGATGATTGCCTGGAAATTTTCGTAGATGAAGATGCCAGCGGTGGCACCCACCAGTATAACTACAATGCATTCGCCTACCACATTGCGCTGGATGGCAAAGTTGTTGACATTCGTCCTGATAGTACCTTCACCTATTTTGACGATCATTGCACCACCCGACGGATCACAAATGGACATGTAACAACCTGGGAAGTTGCCCTTAAAATTTTTGATGGAAACAAATACGTTGATGGTGACGACAATATTCCCAAACTGTTGAAAGCAGGCAAAAAAATGGGCTTTGCACTGGCATATTGCGACAATGACCATTCGCCAGAGAGGGAGAACTTTATCGGTTCTGTCCGCGTTGAAGGAAATGACAAAAACCGTGGGTGGATTGACGCGAGTATTTTTGGACTTCTGACTTTGGAAAAATCGACTGTTCAATAAGCCTTTAATAGCTCCACCTTTACATCCATTAGTTCCCAAACTATGAATATCGAAACACTCCGCAATTATTGCTTATCCCTTCCAAGTGTGACCGAAGAAGTCAAGTGGGATAGCGACCTCTCCTTTTCCATTGGGGGAAAAGTGTTCTGCGTCACCTCCGCCGATGTGGAAAGTGGCGTATCCTTTAAGGTAAAGGAAGAACTTTTCCGTGAATTGACCCAGCGCGAAGGCATCATCCCGGCCCCTTACATGGCCCGCCACATGTGGGTATTTGTCCTCGATTTCAACTGGCTTACAGACGAGGAATGGGAAAGGCTTATTCTGGATTCTTATGAATTGGTGAAAGAGAAGCTGTCCAAAAAAGTCCAAACCCAACTTTAAGAGTGATGAGTTATGAGTTATGAGTGAGTGATGAGTGATGAGTTAGGAGCTTGTGGGTTATGGGTGATGCGTTATGAGTGCCGCACAACGTCTCTATCTGGCTTGGCTATGTATTTCTGCACTTAAAGTCAGGAATTGAAAAGTTTTTACAGCAATCACGATCCCAGCTTACGGAAAGCTGGAAATGGAATAAAGGTGCTGAAAAACAATGCCACTCCAAAGCACAAATGCTGTGCAAACTCATAACTCATAACTCATAACTCATAACTCATCACTTTAAAAAGATGGTTTTAATACTCGGCATACTCCTCCTTTTGGCGCTGATAATCTTTGCCAAACTGAATTCATTTTTGGCGCTGATCATTACGGCCCTTTTCACAGGCTTGGCGTATGGGATGCCGCCCCTGGATTTGTTGAAGTCGATACAAAACGGGCTGGGCAGTACGCTGGGTGGACTGGTGTTGGTATTGGCACTGGGCATAATGCTGGGCAGTATTTTGTCGGAAACAGGGGCTATACAAGTCATTTCAAGGCGCTTACTGGGATTAATGGGCGAGAAAAATGCTGGTCTGGCACTCGTTATCACTGGTTTTGTGGTGGGTATTGCCTTGTTTTACAATGCAGGGTTTGTGGTGCTTGCGCCTTTGGTTTTTGCCATGGCGGCTACTACTGGTCAGTCGCTGGTACCACTGGCTATCGCCATGGCAGCACCATTGTCGGTGGCGCATGGTTTTTTGCCACCCCACCCTGGCGCAACTGCCGTGGCAAATATATTTGGCGCTGACTTGGGAAAAACCCTGTTGCTGGGGCTTATTATTGCCGTTCCTACCATATTTGTTGCAGGTGTATTGTTCCCAAAACTGCTTAAAAATATTCCGTCTGATCCTCCCAAGCTCTTTTTGCAAACCAATGATCTTTCAGGTATCACATTGCCCGGGTTCTTGAATAGCCTGCTGGTGGCCCTGCTTCCAGTGCTGTTAATGGCCATTTCAGCCGTTGGCGATATGACGATGGCACCCGATAGCCCTGTACTCATTTGGCTTAAATTTTTCGGCGACCCAGGTTTTGCCATGTTGCTCACAGTATTAATAGCGCTTTTGTTTTTCGGGCAAATTTCTTTTTTGGGCGCCGATAATCGCCTCAAAACCAGTCAATTACTGGAAAAAGCAAGTGCCTCCCTGGGCGCTGCTGCCTCGTTATTATTGGTCATTGCCGCAGGTGGAGCGTTCAAACAAGTGTTGGTTGATAGTGGTATTGGCCAGCGTTTGGCAGCGCAACTAGCGGGATCTTCCTTGTCGCCGCTGCTTTTGGGCTGGGGCGCCGCTACTCTACTCCGTATAGCCGTCGGTTCTGCTACGGTGGCCAGTATGACCGCCGCTGGCATGATGCAACAAATCGTGGTCGGCGGTGCCGTATCACCTGAATTAATGACGTTGGCCATCGGCGCTGGCAGCCTTATGTGCTCCCATGTCAACGACACTGGTTTTTGGATGTTCAAAGAATGGTTTGGCCTTAGCCTGGGCGACACCTTCCGAACCTGGACGGTGATGGAGACCATTGTTGGAGTGATGGGACTAATCGGCGTGTTGTTGATGGATTTGCTTTAAAAAAGGGTTTCATGGTTTCAGGTTTCAAGGTTAAGGATTCGTTTTGCTTGGTCACCGAGGGTTGCCCGGCCAAATTGGTGAGAATTATCACATTCTCACATTGCCCAATTATCAAATCACCTAATTATCACATTAAAAATGCTTGTAGGGGTTGATATCGGTACCACAAATGTGAAAGCCGTGGCCGTGGATGCTGCGGGGGTACCCCTTACCGCTGCGGAAAGGCGCAATGAAACAATAGTACCTAACCCAGGGTGGAGCGAACAAGACCCGGAAGCCATTTTCCAAAATGTGCTGGCAGTGGTGCAAGCGGTGATACAGCATCCGTCGGTGCTTGAACATGCCGAACCAGTTCAAAGCATTGTTTTTTCTGCTGCGATGCATGGCTTATTGGCTGTAGATGCTGCAGGCAATCCGTTGAGCAATGTATGGCTTTGGTCAGACCTGCGCGCCGATGCAGCAGCCCGGGCACTACTAGCACCCGAAGGACTTGGCACGGAAATCTACCGTCGAACAGGCGTACCCATTCACCCGATGTCGCCGCTTTGCAAGCTTATTTGGATGCGGGAACACATGCCGGAGTTGTTTGGTGCTGCACATAAATTTTTGGGCATCAAGGAGTTTGTATGGTTTAGGCTTACGGGCAAATACGAAAGCGATTTGTCTTGCGCCTCGGCAACGGGCTTGATGAATATTTGGGAGAATACATGGGACGAGGAAGCGCTGCGGATTGCAGGAATAGCATCGGAGCAACTTCCGGCGCTGGTGCCGATCACCGGCTTGGCGAACTTCCGGGAAGTTGAAAACTTCCCGGAAGTTACGCACGCTGTTATCGGCGCAAGCGACGGCGCGCTTGCCAACCTGGGCGCGGGAGCAATCCATCCCGGTCAGCTTGCCGTCACCATCGGTACCAGCGCCGCCATTCGCTGCGTCGTCGATGCACCCCTGGTTGATGATGCCATGCGCACCTTTTGCTACCGTTTGGATGAAAAACGCTGCATCATCGGCGGCGCGAGCAACAATGGTACCAGTGTGTTGGAATGGTTGCGCAGCTCCGTATTCCGTTCAGACTTATCTGCCGAACAGTTTGTAAATCAAGCATTTGAAACCTCAATTGGCGCAAATGGGCTTTTAATGCTTCCCTACATTCAAGGAGAACGAGCCCCACTGTGGGATGCCCAAGCAAGCGGCGCTTGTGTAGGATTGACAAGCCATCATAGCCAAGCCCATTTTGTGCGCGCCGCTCTTGAGGGCATCTTATTCAACCTGAAAATAATTGCAGAAGCACTGCCGCAACCAATAAATACCGTTCACGCAAGCGGCGGTTTTTCCAACAATTCAGGTTGGGTACAAATGTTGGCAGATATTTTTCAGGTTCCCGTTTTACTGGAGGAACGTGGTATGGATGCGTCTGTTGCTGGTGCCATTCAAGTGGGTAGTCTGGCATTAGGACTAAAACCTATGAACCTGAATTTGCAACCCAAAAAGATTTTGCCAAACATTGGAAACGCCACAGCATACCAGGAAACATTTCAACGCTTCAAGTCTGCCTTATCGAGGGAAGGGATGGGGTTAAAATAAACCTTACCCTTTCACATCTTCACAAGCCTTTTGATCCCATTGAAATTTTTCGACTGAACAAGCACGAAATAAACGCCTGGCGGCAAATCGGCTACATCAAGATTAATTGGTGTGGCCGCGCTCAAAGTCCTGTTTTCCCAAGTTTGTAGCAGCATACCGGAAGTGTTGAAGAGCTTGATACCCGCTTGGAATTCCGCAGTTTGGCGGGTGTTCCAAACCAGCCAGGTTTCCTGCGTTGCCGGATTGGGGCGAAGCTCGAATTGCAGGTTGTTTCCCGCAATTTCACCAAGGCCAGAAGTCGTCACTGTCACATGCCAAACCACCGTAGAATCGCAGCCCTCAGTACTCAACAACGCGAAACTGAAGGCGGTATCCTGCAACATGGGTATGTTGAAAAGCAAGGCGCCCATCGAGAGCGTCGTGTCTATATGCGTTTCATAAATTGGTAGCACATTCAAATTGACCACAGAAATGGTGTCGCTCCAAACATTTCCCATCGTGTCGATGAGCGTTTCGCTGGTATTGAACGTCTGCCCATTCCAGGTATCTCCCGCGCAAAGCACGACACTGGTCACTTCCGTTACCACCCATTTCGGGTTTTCAGAAGCCGCTTCGTTGGTGCGTATCGGACTGTTGAAATCAAAGAAAATATCGGCATCGTTGCGGATGGGTGTGCCTGGTAGTAAACTCGGCTCTGTTTCTATTTGGAAGCGCAGGTAGCCGTGGCTGGCAGCTTCGTTGGTGTTGCT